>CAYMUE010000026.1:0-2791 GCA_964393505.1 uncultured Polyangiaceae bacterium | reverse complement strand
GCCTCCCAAGGAGCCCAAGCCTCCCAAGGAGCCCAAGCCTCCCAAGGAGCCCAAGGTCGCGCCCGCGAACGATCCCAAAGAGGTCAAACCCTCGCGCAAGCGCGCCTCGACGAAAGGGGCCGAGTGATGGAACGTCGGCAGTTCTCCGCCACCGCCCCGCTCCTGCCGCAGCCCGTGCTCGTGGAAGCCAGCGCCGGCACCGGAAAGACCTACGGCATCACCAACCTCGTGCTGCGTCTCGTGGCCGAAAAGGAGATCACCGTCGACCGCATCCTCGTGGTGACGTTCACCGACGCGGCGACTTCGGAGCTGCGGGATCGGGTCCGCAAGCGTCTCGTGGGAGTCCGCGACCTGCTGTTGCGCGTGAGTTCCGACGATTCCTCCGGAAGCCAGGCCGAAGAGCGCGATCGGAAGGCGCTGCTCGACGACGACGTCCTTCGCATGCTCACCTCGAACGGATTCCGGCCGGTGACGAAGGAGGCCTGGATCCTTGCGCCCGAGAGCCAGCTCACGCTCGTGACGCAGCGATTGTCCGCGGCGGTGCGCGATCTCGACGCCGCGCCCATCTCGACCATCCACGGGTTCTGCAGCGAGGTGCTTCGTACGCGCGCGTTCGAAAGCCGCGCTCAGCTCGAGTCCGAGCTGCTCGAGGACAACCGCGAGCTGCTCGAGCGCATCGTCGACGACCACCTCACGCGCGCGCTGTACGCGGTTGACGACGCGCGATGCGCCCTGCTGGTGGACGGGTGCAAGATGACGCGCAGCCGCCTGCTCAAGCTCGCGGACAAGGCGGCTCGCTGGCCGCACGCGAGCATCGAGCCGGAGGGCGACGACTTCGACAAGGCGCTGTCGGAGTGGGCGCGCGAAGCGCAGGCGCTTCAGGCGCGGTGGGAAGGGGAAGAGGGAGTGGCCGCGCGCACCAGGCTCGTGCAGGCGGCAAAAGACGGCGTGTTCGAAGGGAAGACCTACTCCGCGAAGAACACCGAAGACTACGCCAACGACGTCAGCGCGTTCCTGTCGGCCCCGGATCCGCTCCAGATCCTCGAGCACCTCAAGAAGCGCGACAAGGCTCCGGCCTGGGTTCGGTACTTCTCTCCTTCGCAGCTCTCCCAGAAGAGCGACGGCGCCTTCCAACACGGTCTCTTCGACGACTGGCAGAACCTGATCGAGCGGCCCCACGAGCTGCTGGGCATCGCCGCCGCCTCCTTCGCTCGGCGTGTGCGAGCCGATCTGCTCGAGCAGCTCTCGTCGTCGGGAAAGCTGACCTTCGACAGCCTGCTGCGCCAGGTGTGCGACGCAATCGTGCGAGAGCAGGGAGATGGGCCGCTGACCCAGGCGCTGCGGAAGCGCTACGACGCCGCGCTGATCGACGAGTTCCAGGATACCGACGACGTCCAGTGGCCCATCTTCGACTTCGTGTTCCGACGCAGCGGAAGGCACTACCTGTTCCTCATCGGCGATCCCAAACAGGCCATCTACCGCTTCCGCGGCGCCGACATCCAGGTGTACTCCTCGGCCAAGCAGTCCATCGGCCCCTTCGTCTCGATGGCCGACAACTACCGCTCCGATCCCCCTTGCGTCGAAGCCCTGAACGTCGCGTTCGACTCCGAACCCGACCCCTTCCAGGAGAGCGCCTTCTCCTACGAGCGCGTCGCGCCCAAGAAACCGAAGCGGCTCCACTTCCCTCAACCTCGCGCGCCCCTGCAGCTCCGTTGGCTCGACGCCCACACGCGCCCCGCAGGCCTCCAGACGGCTCCCAGCTCCTCCGAGGAGGTCCCCGGGATCCTCGACAAGGGCATCGCGAAAGCACGCATTCCCGGGCTCGTTGTACATGAAGTGCAGTCGCTCCTCCGCTCCGGCGCGACCCTCGGCTCCGACCCCGAGAAGGACCGCAAGCCCATCGACGCCGGGGACATCGCCATCCTCGTGCGCACCAACAAGCAGGCGCGACAGCTCCACCGCGCGCTGCGCGCCGCCGACATCCCCGCCATCGTCTCGCAGGCCGGCAGCGTCTTCGACAGCGACGAGGCCCGAACCCTCGAGTTCTGGCTCGACGCTGTCGCGTCCCCGTCGCGCGAGGCTCCCACGAGACTGCTCGCCCTCACTCCCATGCTCGGCTGGACTGCCCGGGAGCTCGATGCGGCCGCTCGGCGCGCCGATGAGGAGTCGCGCACCATCGATGAGCCCGGGGCGTCGCCCGGCACAACCGTCGTGCCGGAACCGCCTGCGGACGACGTCGCGGGAGCCGAAGGACCCGATTCGGAGGAAGGGGCTCCCGAAAGCGCCGAGCAGCAGACCGATGCGCGCGACTGGCGCAAGCTGCGCCTCCGCGTCGCCCAGTGGGGCGCCTCCCTGACCAGGTCCGGCTTCTACAGCACGTTCCGTCGCGCCCTGGAGCAGTGCGGCACGATGGGCCGGCTCGCGTCCCTGCCCGACGGCGAGCGAAGGCTGACCGATCTGCGTCACGTCATGGAGCTGCTGCACGAGGTCTCGGTCCGCGAGCGTCTCGACGCTCCGGGGCTCGTCCGTTGGCTGCGCGCCCAACGCAGCGACACCGAGCTCGAGGAGGAGCGCACGCTGATCCGCCTCGAATCGGACGCAAAGGCCACGAAGCTCGTGACACTCCACAAGAGCAAGGGGCTGCAGTATCCGATCGTGCTGATCCCTTACGCGTGGGACGGTGCCCTGCTTCACCCCGACGACGAGACCTTCGTGCTGTACCACGAGGGGCCGGCGGTGCGGACCGACGTGCGCCTGGGCGGGCCACTCCGAGACGCTCCCCTGCGCCGCG
>CAYMUE010000025.1:4360-54019 GCA_964393505.1 uncultured Polyangiaceae bacterium | reverse complement strand
TCGGGGAATGGGGACTGCAGCAGCGTGCGCTTCCCTTCCTTCTGCGCCGCGCTAGGGTTGCCCGACGATGTGCTCGAGCTGGCGGCCCCACAGTTCTTCGGATCGATCGACGGCGACTTCGCGCTCTGTCCGCGTGATGATTCTGTGCGCGGGCGTGCTCGTTGCGTTGTGCGACGCGCCTGCGGCATCGGCCCAGGTGAATGTCGAGCGGCTGCGCATGGGGTTGCCCCGAGATGGCGATGCCGGCAGCGTCGAAGCCTCCTTCACCGGCCGCACCGGCAGCACGGAGGGAATCACGGCCGGCGCCATGGCCCAGTTGCAGATGGTACGCGGTCCCCGTTGGTTCTTCGCGCACGCCTCCGGAGACTACACACGCTGGGGCGGCAACACGTCGATCAACCGCAACTTCGTCCATCTTCGCTACTCGCATCGCGTCCATCCGAGAGTCGCCCCCGAGCTGTTCGTGCAAGAGCAGACCGACCGCGTCCGACTGCTGCGGCTCAGGGAGGTCTTCGGCGCAGGTCCGCGTTTCGTGGTGATCGGCTCCGACGACTTCCAGCTCAGCGCAGGGTCCGCGTGGATGCTGGAGCACGAGGTGATTCGCGTGGAACCGGGCGCTTCCGACGATGCCGTGACGCTGTCCCAGCGCTGGAGCAACTACGTGTCCGCGGTCTGGATCGAGGACGCGAAGCTGTCGTTCTCCAACGTGCTCTACGTGCAGCCTCGATGGGATCGGTTCAGCGACTTCCGGATCCTGTTCGACTCATCCGTCGTCGCGGATCTCGGCAAGGTGCTCGCCACTCGCGTCGGTGTCTCGGTTCGCATCGACAGCGCCCCGCCGACGGGCGTGCCGCGGCTCGACACGGAGGTGAAGAGCTCGTTGGTGGTGAAGTTCTGAGCGCGTGAGGCATGGGACGAGGCGCGCTTGTGCGTACCGCTCCCCGCGATTGTGCGCGAGCTCCCAGGGCTGCGCGCCTTCACCCGCGTTCGCCGATGGAGCTCCTCCCCTGAACTTCGGTGTTCGGCCGCCACGGCGGGCCCCGACACTCGGCACGAGCCCCCTCGGTCCCGCGTTCCGCTTGTCGACCGCGCTTCCCATGTCTCTGGACCCCAGAGGCAGAACATGTACAGTGGTAAGATCCCGCACCTGCGAGTTCCAGGAAGGGTGTCGGCTCTGCGTCCGTATCCCGGGCGTGCGATGAGCCACAGGAGACGCGACATGACCGCTTCGAGACTGGCGATAGCTTCCTTCATCGGGCTGGCGGTGCTGTCCCCCCTTGGCTGCGGGGAGAACGATGACTCCGGAGCTCGTCCGGACGAATCCGCAGGATCGGGAGGGAGTGAAGCCGGGGCGGGGGGGGAGGCCGGCTCCGCCGGTGAAGGCAATCAGGGGGGCGCCGCCGGGGCGTCCGGCAACGGCGGACTGGGAGGCAGCTCCGGCAAGTCCTGCGGCAATGGAACGCTCGACTCCGGGGAGACCTGCGACCCGGGCATCAAGACGGGCCAGGGCAAGTGCCCGTCCTCCTGCAACGACGGAAACGCCTGCACGGTGGACAGCCTGGTCGGCAAGGCGGCAGACTGCACCGCCAAGTGCACGACGAAGGCCGTTACCCAGTGCGGACCGGACGACGGGTGCTGTCCGGTCGGGTGCAACTCCGAGACGGACTGGGACTGCAAGGCTGTCTGTGGAAACGGCGTCAGCGAATCCGGCGAGATGTGCGACTCCGCGATCGCCGAGGGCCAGCCCGGGCACTGCCCGACAAGCTGCGATGACGGCCAGGCCTGCACCAAGGACGCCCTGGTGGGCAGCGCAGCTTCCTGCTCCGCGCACTGCGAGTTGACCACCATCACCCAGTGCGTGGGCGGCGACGGCTGCTGTCCCGCGGGATGCTCTCACGCTTTGGATGCGGACTGCTCGGCGACCTGCGGCAATGGCTCGCTCGATCCCGGAGAGACCTGCGACAAGGCCATCACCGGAGGCCCCGGCTCCTGCGTATCGGCGTGCGACGACGGCAACGCGTGCACTCTCAACCATCTGATCGGGAGCGCGGACAACTGCAGCGCAGCGTGCTCCACCTCGCTGATCACGCAGTGCGGCGCAACCGATGGGTGCTGCCCGAAGTACTGCACGTCGTCGACCGATTCGGACTGCTCGGCAGCTTGCGGCAATGGCGTCGTGGACCAGGGCGAGACGTGCGACAAGACCATCGTCTCCGGGCCGGGGAAGTGTCCCACGTCCTGCAATGACGGGCAGTCCTGCACGATCGACGTGCTGATCGGCGACAAGGCGAGCTGCAGCGCGTCGTGTGTCTCGACGGTCATCACGCAGTGTGCGGGCGGGGACGGCTGCTGTCCGACAGGTTGCTCCGCCAACACGGACACTGACTGTTCGGTAACCTGCGGCAACGGCGAGGTCGAGCCGGGAGAGCGGTGCGACAAGGCAATCCCAACGGGTTCTGGCTCATGCCCCACCGCTTGCGACGACGGCCAGAGTTGCACGATCGACGAGCTCGTCGGCAGCGCCGGGACGTGCAGCGCCTATTGCGCCGTGTGGCCCATCACACAATGCAAGTCGAACGACGCTTGCTGCCCGGCGGGATGCAACAAGAACACCGATGCGGACTGCTCGGCCACGTGCGGCAACGGGGTCAAGGAGGCGGGGGAGACATGTGACAAGGCGATCCCGAGCGGTGCAGGCTCCTGTCCGACGGCGTGCGACGACAACGATGCGTGCACGGTGGATTTTTCGGGCGGAACGGTGGACCAATGCAGTATCTGGTGTAGTCATGACGACGTGACCCAGTGCTTGTCCGGCGACGGGTGCTGTCCGTGGTACTGCTCGGCGCCCGCAGACACCGACTGCTCGTGCAAGCCGAAGACTTGCGCATACGTAGGGGGGACTCCGTGCGGAACGATGGACAACGGTTGCGGGACGATTGTGGACATGCCGTGCTGCACCGCGAGCTCCACTTGCACGAACAACGTCTGCACTTGCGTCAGCGGCACCCACGCGTGCGGCAGCCAGTGCGCCGCGGACACCTCGGTCCTCGCGTGCGGCACCGGTTGCAGCCCGTGCTTCGACGATCCCCATGGCACACCGACCTGTGACGGGGTCTCCTGCGGGGTGGAATGCGACGACGGCTACCACGGGTTCCCCGGCGGGAAGTGCGGCGCCTGGGTGACGGCTCCCATCACCTATTCCGCGGGAGGCACGGACTACGGGTTCTACTCGGCGATCGCCGCAGGCTCCGATGGCAACGCG
This sequence comes from uncultured Polyangiaceae bacterium, assembly GCA_964393505.1. Lineage (GTDB taxonomy): Bacteria > Myxococcota_A > Polyangia > Polyangiales > Polyangiaceae > JACRCQ01. The sequence goes on along the minus strand of CAYMUE010000025.1, from coordinate 50,757 downwards.
CGGATCGTCTTCCAGGACCCCATCGACGACTCCACGGCGCGCGCGGTGTATGGCCTCCATGATGGGGCGATCTGGAGCTTCGAGGAGGTGTCCAACCAGGCGCTTCTTCCCGCCCATCCGAAGGCCGGACTCTTCGCCGACATCGCCGTGCAGGGGACCACTCCGCACCTTGCCTACGTGTCGACCGGTACTGTCGGGGCCAGCTCCCTGAGTGCGGTGACCTATGCGGTTCGCAAGACCTCGACCTGGACCACAGAAACGGTGAAGACCGCTTCGTCCACTTCGAACGAAGCCTACGTGTCGCGCAGCAGAATCGCGGTCAGCAACTTCGGCAACCCCTGGGTTCTCTACCAGCATCGGCGCTACGATCAGGGGGCCGCGAGCCAGGTCGTGGACACCGTCGTTGCACATAGGGACGGGACGAGTTGGGTACACGAGACAGTCGCATCGATTGCAGGCTACACCGACCTCTGGCTCGCCCTCGCCGTCGATTCCTCCGGCCAACCTCACGTTGCCCACGGAACAGCCCCTGTGGCCCTTCGCTATTCGGTCAGGGGCGCCTCCGGAACGTGGAAGACCCTCGACATCCCGGGCGTGCTCGACTACTCCAACGTCTCGTTGTCCCTCGACTCTGCCGGCCTGGCGAGGATTGCCTACCAGCGTTCCGGCGGCGCGATCGCCTTCGCGTGGCTCGACGGTTCCGCCGTCTGGCACTTGGAGACCGCAGTGGCTGCCTCGGCGGCTTCGCCCGCCCTCTCGCTCGATGACCAGCAGCGGGCGCACATCGCCTTCGGGAACGTCGCGCAGGGAGAAGCGCTGTGGTATTCCGTTCGGACGGCCGCAGGTGTCTGGCGGACGGAGCGGGCGGAGACGGACGTCTCGGGCCCCAATGCCCATGCCGTGGACCTCGTCGTGTCCGGCCAGAATCCCCACGTGCTCTACAGCACCCTCAACTCGTCCAAGCTCCGATACGCCATAAGCGCGCCGTGAGCGGATCGCGCACCACCCCGCCCCACCCTCCGCCGTCGAGCCCCTTGCCCGGGCTTCGGACTCAACCCCGCAGAAGCATCAGTCGCGATGCCGCGACCCGAATCCGCGCCGTCGTTCCCCAGCCAAAGTCCACCCGATCCTCCTCGATGCCGTCGCCGAACACCACGCCACGATCGTTCATTTCCGAGGTCACACACAGCTCCTGTCCGTCCCCGATCGTTCCATCGGTGAGGTCGCTAAACGTTGCCCGGCTGGGAAACGCTTCCCGCACGAAGAACGCAAGCTTCCGATCGCAGGGCGTGGGCAGCACGACGTCGGTCACCCTGCGCAGGTGGACCGAGCGGGCCCAGCCCGTGGCACCGGTTCCGGTGGACACGATGAGTCCGGATGACATCTGCCGCTCTTCGGCCCCCTGCCACGCAATCCGGTAGCGCGCGGACTGGTGCGTCTGGTGCCCCACGAACAGCTCGTTGAGCGCCACGATGTGCTGGCCGTCATCGAGTTGCGCCTCCACCATGGTGCGCGCTTCGATCTCGGCCGAAGGCTGCCGCGCCGCCGCGAGGAGCTGGCCAATGCGCGAGGGTGGATGAGGAACGAGGACTCCATCGTAACGGTCGGGCTCCGGGTTCAGCCCCACCACGCGTTGCTCGTCCAGGTACTTCGCCACATTCGCCACCAGGCCGTCCTGACCGATCGCAACGATGATGTCGTCGGGCTCGAAGACGAACCGGTCGAGGTCGGCTCGATCCAGCCGGGTGTGCCGCCATTCGAGTGGAATGGCGGCGAGCGCCAGGTGCAGGGCTGCCTCGAACCTCGAGTGCCGGCGCTCCAGCTCCTCGAGCTTCTGCCCGCGGCTCTCGAGGAAGAACCGGGCCTGTCCGCGTGTCCCGTGGCGGTGCACGAGCAGCTCGAGGTCGGTCCTGCGGGTGACGATGACCACGCGGGGAACGGAAGCGCCGGTGCGGCTCACCGGGATTCCCCCTTTTCGAGGTGGTGGGTGCCGGCGCGCACCAGTTGGGTGAGCATGGGCCCCAGCAGCTCGGGCGTAACGTTGAGGTTCTCGATGCGCTCGAGCTTGCCCGCGAGCTGTTGGGCAGCGAGGCCGAGCAGCGCGCTCGACGGCATGGTCCGATAGATCTCCATGCGTGCCTTTTCGCCCTCGACGCGCGCATCATCGACCAGGCGTGTGCTCTCTGCCTGTGCCGCGGCCTCGATTCGGGTCCGCTCCGCCTTGCCCTGGACCTCGATGCCGAGGGCTTGGGCCTGCTCGGTGGCGCGACGCTGATCGTTCTGGCCCCGCTGGCGGATGAGCACCTCTTCTCTGCGCGCGAGCTCGATTTTGTTCTGCAGCTCGTTCTCCTGGATCGCGAGCTCCTTTTCCACGGCCAGAGCGCGGCGCGCGAAGGTGGCCTCGTCGGCCTCCTGCTGGATCCGCTCCCGCATCGGCATCTCGAGGGCCTTCTCGAGGTCCGCGGTGGGCTTCACCGACGACACGCGCACCGAGGCGACTTCGATGCCCATGGCCGCGAGTCCCTCCTCGGCTGCGAAGCCGTCGAGGATCCGGGCGCGAATCCGCTCGTGGCCGAGGGCGAGAATATCCCGGATCGGCGTCTGCGCCAGGAAGGCCCAGGCGAACTGCTGCGCAAGCTGGGTCAGCATCACCGAGAGCTGCTCGAGCGGTTGCTTGAGATACGCTCCCGTGCGCAGATCCACGCTGAAGTCGATCCGATGGGCGAGCGTGCGCGGATCGGTGACGCGGTAGGTGATCACGCCCTGGGCAGTCGCATCCTGGTAATCCGACGATCTGCCGTGGAACAGATAGGCCAGGTCGCGATCGTCCACGGGCACCTCCGCGATGCTCGTGGAGAGCGGCAGGAACCAGAAAGCGAGGCCGCGTCCCTCGCGTCGCAGGGCTCCGCTCCTGTATTCGAGTCCATAGGCGCTCGACTCGCCGCGGAAATGACGAATGAACCCGTAGCTCCTGATCTCCGCCATGGTCCTTCTCCTTTGCGGGGCGCACCTCTCCCGTTCGGCGTCTTCGCCGTGGGCAGAGCGCACGCCAGGCCCTCGCCGCCCGATCGGCGGCCGCCAACGACCTCGACTCGATCACACGGCGGAGCGCTTGACGAACCGATACAGCTCCGCCGGCCGGTGTTCCACGTCTACCTGCCTGTCCCCCGTCGCCTCCAGCAGCCCGGAGGCCAGCATCTTCCGCCGGAACGAATCCTTATTCAACGCCTTCCCACACACCGTCTCGTGCACGTCCTGAAGTTGCCTGAGCGTGAAGGTCGAAGGCAGCAGCTGAAAGCCCACGGGCGTGTAGTCGAGCTTCCCGCGGATGCGCTTGACCGCCATCCCCAAGATGTCCGCGTGGTCGAAGGCGAGCGGCACGCGGGAGCCTTCGAGGGCGACGAGCTGCACGGGGCCTCCCGTTTCCCCCTCCCAAGGAACGACAATGCGGGCGGACATCACCGAGCCGGCGGTATTCGCGGGCGAGGGAAAGCGCTCGCGGTCGACCAGCGCGTAGTAGGCCACGGAGATCACGCGCGTGCGGGGATCCCGCGACGGGTCGCCGAACGTGTAGAGTTGCTCCACGAAGACCCGGTCGAGCCCGGCCTTGGCGGCGAGCACGCGATCGGCCGCAGCGTGCAGCGATTCAGCGGGACGCACGAAACCGCCGGGCAGGGCCCACTTGCCCTGGAAAGGATGCTCGTGACGTTGGACCACGGCGGTGAAGAGGTGCCCCTCGAACGCGCTGAGCAGGGCGACATCGACGCACACCGACAGGCGTTCATAGGCGGAAGGGTCGTAGGCTTCGAGGAACGCGGCCTCTTCTCCGATGGTTGCGGCGGTGCGGGAGCGACGGCATACTGACGTGCGGGCCGGTGTTCTGGCGGGGCCTTGGGGGTGGGGAGAGGCGGGCTTGCGCGGCATGGGACACCTTCGATGCTTTCAACATATATGCAGATTGCATCGAAGTCAAGTGCTCTCGAAGGGGAGCGAGCTCAGGGGCGCCGCGCTCGCGAAGCCAGCGCTGCCACCAGGCCGAGACCGAGGGCGATCACCCCCGGGAATCCTGACGATCGGTTGGCCGCACGACAACCGCATCCCCCTTCGTCTCCGGTGTCCGGGCCCGACAGGAAAGACTCTCCGGTCGCTGCGCCTTCATCGCCCGCTTCTCCGGAGGCGCCTGCAGCGGCGCTCGAGCCTGCCGCGCCGCTCGAAGCGGCCGCACCCGAGGAGCTGCCCGAACCTGCGACGCCGCTCGAGGCGGCCGAGCCTGCCGCGCCGTTCGAGCTGCCGGAACCAGCGGCGCCACTCGAGCCCGCGGCGCCTGCGTCCGCATCGTCACACACCGCATCGCATGTCGTGAGAGCTCCCTGGACGCACCGCTGCTTGCCCTTGGCGCCGCAAGGTCCGGTGCACTCGATCTCCGGAGGGGTGACGCACTCCGACCATCCGGACGCCGCACACGTGCGCGTTCCCTCGACACCGCACTCCCCGGTGCAGCTTTCGCTCGCAACCTTCTGCACGATGGCCGCGAGAGCGGCGTTGAGTTCCGAAGGAAGTGTTGCATTGTAGAAGCAGCTCGGCGAATCCGACGTGGGGTCGCAGCCGGCCTTGGCCGTCCCGCCCTTCTCGGCGGCAGCATTCAGGGTCTTAGCATCGACATTGGAGCCGAATCCCACTACGAAGGTCTGCACGCCCGCGGATGCCAGGGCCTCGACTCCCAGGATCGGCCACTTCTGGACGCAGAAGCAGCCGTCGGCATAGCCTGCGCACGCGGGGAGGGTCGATTGCGTGTTGCATGCGTCGCAGGTCGGACACTTGGCGACTCCCATGAGCGAGCAGTCGCTGCTGCTGGCGCACACCGGAGGACCATCGGGCTGGTCGATGGAGCAGAACTGGAAACCATCGGTGACGAATACGACGTAGTTCCTCTTGCCCGCAGCGGTGATGCCGGGGTTCCTGGCGGCGGCCATGAGGGTTTGACCGGCTGGGGTCTGACGGGTGCCGGTCATGTCGAGGCTGGCGAGCTCGGCCTGGATATCGGGGCCGGTCGAAGGTGCGATGTCCACGAGGACCGTGCCGGTGGAGCAGCCTCCTGCGGGCCCGGGAAAGACCATGAGTCCGAACTGCGCGGCATCGGGCCAGGACTCTGTGACGGACAGCACGGCGGAGCGCGCGGCGTCCCACTTGACGATCTCGACTCCCTGCTCGGTGATCGAGTTGAGCATGGAGGAGGATCCATCCATGACGACCATGATCCGGGGCGGATCACAGGGCTCGGCGAGGGCGTTGGAGGAGGACAAGAGGAGCGCGACGGCGAGGGGGAGGGGCTTCTTCATGGCGATTCGCCGTTGGTGCAACCGGCGGGCCACGCGAGAACCCCAGGAATTTCCGCGGAGCTGCGCAAGGAGGGGACAGCGGGTGTACGAAGCTTGCGCTCCAATGCCCGGCGTGTTGATCGGCGGGGGTGCAATGCGTGGGCGGGCGAGACGTCCCTACTTCCGGTCCTCGACCACGCTGTCGAGCGACAATGTCGGATCCCCGAAGTAGACGAGCATCATCCTTCCCGCATAGGACTCCGAGTCGCCGTCGGTCCCGAGCTTCTCCATCGCCTCCGAGAACGCCACCGCAGGGAGAGCACCGCCGAGCATGGCATCCACCACGAGCGCCCCGGCGTTCGTCGCAGAGAACCTGCTCATGTCGAGGGGAGCCGACAGGTTCTCGTACATCGTACCGTCGCCGGGGGTCACGCCCGTGGAGCCGATCATGCCTACCGCGCCGCCGTTCAGGAGCACTGCCTGGGCGAGGTGATAGGGGATGTCCGCGCTGCCCACCTCGCAGCTCGAGGCGATCACGAACCCGGGACGCGTCCCGTTCAACCTCTCGGTCGTCTGGGACGTGATGAACAACGGCTGCGCGAGCTCGTCGTCATCGGCGCCGCCGTTGTGGTTCGCGTCGTTCATCCACACGACGCGCCCCACCTCCCGCGAGAGTCCGTGGCCGTGCCAGAACACGATCCCCTGGCCCTGGTTCCAGGAGGCAATCAGCGCTTCGTCGGTCAAGGGTCGATCCGACGGAAAGGCGCTGGGCTCGATTCCCGCCGTCTCGTACATGCGGGTGACGCTGACATCGGAGTGCTTAGCCAGCACGTTCGCGGCGATCCACTCGGCGTTGGCAGCGCCGTCCACGGTACGGGGCACGGTGGAGCTCTGCATGCGCTGCCCCTTGAAGTAGTAGTAGGCTGCGGGAAGCAGGACCTTTCGCCTCCAGGTCGCCTCCTGGCGCTTCTCGCTCATATAGGCGATCGCGTGATCCAGGATCCGATCCGCCTCCGCCGAATCGCCGAAGAAAACCGGCATTCTCCCCACCACGAGCTCCGCGTGGAAGTCGATCCCCGTGGGGCCGTCGTCGCGCCCGTGCTCCCCGTATTGCCCGTTGCCGTCGAGATCCCAGTTGCCCGTCAGGTCGCCGTACATCAAGTCCGTGTCGCAAGTGCGGCAATCGACCGCGAAGTAGCCTCCGCACGAGTCTGCAGCCATCGCGTGACGGGGCCACACCCGCATCATCGGCACGTCGCCGTAGTCGGGGTGCCCGTCGCCAATCAGCAGCAGGAACCGGTAGTCCGCGGACACCTGCTGCAGGAACGAGCGGATGCGCAGCGCTCGTGCCACGCCTCTCTCGTCGGGGCCGCCGAAGTCCGCCTCGGTGGCGACCCTCACGCGGAAGTTGCGCAGCTCCTTCTCCTGGACGAAGCGCCCGAGGCTCCGGGAGCCACCACGAATCTGCTCCGTCGTCACGATCAAGAGCCCGTCCCCCGTCGGATTCGGACCGCCCGCGTCGGTCTCTTCGTCACTGCCGGAGCACGCACACAGGGCCCATGCGATTGCCATCCACCCGCCAGCGCGACGCATCATGTCAGCCTCCGTCTCCCGGAGCGGGGAAGTCGTTGCAGTCGATTGCGACGTTGTTGTGCGTGCACGAGCACCCAGCTCCCGCACCCGAAGCACCGGTCTTCGCGGGATCCTGTGTGAGTACCATGTTGCCCGCGATCTCGAGCTGCTCGCCCACGGCGAAGCTCTCGTTGGCGCCGTGGCACAACCACACGGAAGCGTTCGTCTCCTCGTTGACGGCGCGCGGACAGATCTTCTGCCACGTATCGCCCGGATCGTCGATCTGCTCCACTGCGTAGATGTTGACCCCGAAGATGTGCTGCACGTCGAGGGAGAACCCGTTCTTCCCGGACGTCTTCGCGGCCATGAGGCCGTCGACGAGGAAGTTCGCGATGAGAGCGTTGTACGTGTAGCGGGTCTGCGTCTGGAGCTCCACTCCCCCGAGGGCCGTGATCGACACCATGTCCTTGCCCGCGAATGAGCCCGAAGCGACCTTGGAGCGATAGGCGTAGGAGGAGTACTCGAGCCCTACCGGCTGGTCGTCGAGCGCCACGTCGAACAACCCGGTGCCGTTCTCCATCGTCCCGCCGGTGCTGTTGACCCTCCCCTTGAAGCGGAATACGGACCGGGTCGGTCCGGGCGAGTCGAGGAAGTCCTGGGGCAGCTCGCAGGACAAGGCTGCGGGGTCCTCGTGAATCTGAGTCTGCCAGTCGGCGCAGGGGATGCGCTGGCCATTGCGCGTGCAGGAGCAGAACATCCCCTCGTGCGCCTCGAGGGAATCCCCCAGGGCCGCGGACAACGAGACGTAGTCGGTGCGGAGCCCGATGTTCGCGGAGGCGAGCACCGTCTCTCCAGGAGAGAAGGCCTCGTTGGACCGCGCGTCGACCACCAGCACCGAAGCCGGAACGTCGTCGTCGCTGAAGCCGCGGTAGCAGTCGCGCACGAACGTGACGTGATCCGAACGATAGTATCCCGAGTACCGGCGAAGGTTGGCGCGGAGACCGTTCGCCGGGTGGACTGCGCCGTTTCCCTGCCCGGCGAGCGACGCAAGAGTCTCGCGGGGAACGTAGACCTGGGCCATGTCGGCATGCACCTCGGCGCCAGACACGCTCTGCTCGCGATACGCCTGCAGCACCAGGAACTCCTGGCCGCGCTTTTCCTCCACCGGGTAGTCGTCGGGATAGCGATAGATGTACGCGATCGGGTCGTCCGTCATCCACGTCGTCTGCCCGTCGGCGATGGCGAGGAACGTCGCCTTCCCGTAGGTCGCGTGGGTGGTCTCCGACGCGTTCTCGGGCGTGTTGATGAGGCCCTTGTAGTCGAGCAGGAGCGCCGACGGGGCGACGGGGTCTCGCTCGTCGAGGGCCGGGGCGCCGCCGTCCTGTGGGGCTGCGTCGGGGAGCGGGGCAGGGCAGGGAACGTCGCCATCGGTGGTGCACGAAGCCGCGTCGAAGGCCACGAGGACCGAGGCGAGCAGGCAAGCGCGTTGGGGTCGGCCGGGGATCATCCGCTAAGGGTACCGCATCGCGGCGCGGGGGACCGGGTTTCCTTGGGGCCCGAAGGGGGGGGCGTTCGCAAAGCAGACAACCGCGGACGCTGTTCCAATGGCGAAAGAGGGCGGCCAGTGTCACAAACGGGCCGAGGCTCCTCGGGGGCGCGAAGCTCGCGTGCGATCCCGCAGGCGCGTGCGTGGTCTTCGTCCACTGATGTCGTGGTGATTCATCCACGCTTGTCCGGACAAAGCGGTTGACAAGCATGGGCAAGGGCCTCGATGATCGGATAGCCATGCACTGCACGCCGTCTCGTGTCTCGTCTCCTGTCCTACGTCGCTTCCGATCCCGCCCCGGCCCGGGATCGATTCGTTGTCTCGCCTGGGTGGCTGCCGCTGCATCGGTGTCGCTCGCTTCCTCGTCCCAGGCCCAGACTGCGTTTCACGGCCAGGAGATCTTCGACCTTTCGCGACGCTCGATCGATCTGGCCGAGTCGCAGCTCCGGCTGCACCAGGCGAACGAGCGATTCGGGACGATGTACTCCCACGTTGCGATCACGAGCCGTTGGGCGCCCGGTGAGTTCGTCATGTCCGACGGCGCGCGTCTCGGCGGCAATCTGGCGCGCAATCAGGTCCTGCTCGGCGGGGGGTGGGGAGACACGCAGACGGGGCTGTTCTTCCTGGGGCTGCAGCTCGATCAGATCGCCGGAGTGGGGAGCCCGGGGCAGGGCGAGGACACGAACGAGAACCGCAAGCTGTTCCGCCCCGGCGGCGTATCGCAGTTCATGAGCTACCTGGGCGCCTCCTTCTACGGCGTTCAGGCCTCCGCCGGAATGCTGCGCAACGAGATGTCGATCTCCGACCTCGAGGTCAACGAGTACGGCACGTTCGGACGCGCCGGAAGCGTGCGTCCCGGCGCTCCCGCAGATCTGCAGACCGCAGACTACAATCCCCCGGACTCCCTGCTGTTCACGCTGTATGACGGGCACACGGGAGCATTCCTGTCGCTCGCCTACGGCTCCCTGGAGGAGCGGACGGCCACAGAGTGGATGGGGCAGACGTCCTATCGTTTCGAGCACAAGTCGATGGGGATTCAGAACATCCGCTTCAATCTGCAGCCCCTGCAGTACTACTTGCCCGAATGGCTCGGCCTCCCCTTCGCGTCCATCGCGCGCTACGACCGTCCTCTCGCGGAGATGGCCTCGCAGATGGACACCGACGCGGCGAAGCGGACGACCGACTTCCAGCTTGGCGCCGACGACGTGCTGGAGGCCGGGCTGCGCTGGCGCGTGTTGCTGAACAAGGCCGACGACTTCCGCGTGCGGGTCGCGGAGTTGGGCTATGTGGAGGAGTTCCGGGTCAAGCGGTTCGGGGTGCTGTTCGGTGCGCGCGCGATGACGGTGAATCGGGGGACGGGGTACGAGCCTTCGGCGGAGGCCTTTCTCAAGGGGAGCTTCATGCGCGCCAGCGCCGAAGTCGATCGCCGCGCGGTCCCAAGCTGGTTCGGGGCAGCCCTGTCCTACAGCTACAACGCCCCGGAGAGCCAGACCTTCATCGCTCTGCCCAAGGCCCACGTCATCGGCATCCAGGTCGTCTATGGTCCCACCGAGCTGGCCAGACCCCTGGTCCCGCTCGTGCGCGCCGTCGAGTCCCACAAGGCCCGCAGCCGTTCGTCGGAGGATGACTGATGCACTTCGCCCCTCGCCTTCCCCTGGTGGCCGGCCTGCTTGCCGCAATGAGCGCCTGCGCGTCCTTGGAATCCTACGACCCGAATCAGGAGGGCGCCGCCGCGTACACCCTCTCTTCGGCGTTGCGTCCCGGAGCGGGATTCCTGTGCTCCGATCTCGAGCTTCACTTCACCTACTACGGATTCGGCGACGAGCTGCATGCCGAGGTGTCTTCCGACCGGCAGACCGACGGGAGCCTGTTCGTGTTCGTGTCCGGGTCCCACACGATCAAGCTCGCGACGAAGGAGGGGAAGACGGCGTACTTCCGGTGCGCCGGCTGGGTGGACGCCGTGGGGCGCACCCACGGCATCGAGTTGCCGGCCGAGGACAACTCCACCTCGATCGTTGCCCCCAGGGTCCTCTCGTTCGTGAACGGAACCCTGATCGCCGACCCCGTCGGCGGCGCCCACGGTACCAAGGGATACTGGTGGCCCGCGGGCTCCCCTGTCGTGAACGAGATCGACATCTCCCCTCTCCAGGGCAGCGTCGGCCTGCGCGCCGACCGCTCCGGCCTGGTGACCGTCGACTACGGACAGGGCGCCTCGCAAATGTCCTTCCGGTCGTGGCGCGTGGACGCGACGCCGGCGCTGGTTGTCGACGGCGCCGACGTGCCCTTCACTCCGCCCGAGGGGTCGGTCATCGGGACGGTCCGGTTTGCCGACGAGGTCGCTCCCGGGGTGTTTGCGCTCGTCTCAGAATCCGCAGGAAATCTGCAGTATTTCCGCACGGATCGCGCCAATCCTGTGTCCGCGGTCGTCCCGGATACCGGCATCATGCGCTTCTCCCGCAATCCCGATAACGGACACGTGCAGATCGTGGGGACGACAGTGCACGACTGGGATGCTGACGGAACCGGAACGCTGGTGTCGCCTCCGCTGCCCTCTCTCGCGGAAGGGTATGCGCCTTGGACCGTGTCGAGCAACGGCGCCGCGGTGTCGGAGCTCGCCCAACCCAACGAGCTCGCAGAGAACCTTCGGATCCCGTTGGGCTACCAGGTGGCCTTCGTGGACAACGACGGATTCGTGGGGCGCGAGGCGCCGTCCACCCCCTGCGCCAATCGCAACACGTGCAGGGCCATTGGCGAACACTACCTGATCGGTGCGTTGAAGTCGGGGCCTCAGCGCTACGGGGTCTACTACTCGTGGCCCTGGCTCCAGGAGTTCGTGCGCCCGCTGATCGTCTTCGCTCCGTTGCCGTGAGCGGAGGGACCGAGCAAGCGCCGCGAGCCGCGCCGCCCCCTCGCCTTTCGTTGCGCGAGCACGTATCCTCGAGGCGCTCCCTTTCGAGCCCGTTGTCCGAGGAATCTGCGATGCGTTTGCATACGACCTGCTTCACGGCGTTGTTGCTCTCCTTCTCCCTCCCTTGCGCGAGCTGCGGAGGCGGCGACTCCGCCGGACCTTCCGGCGCGACCGATGCGGGCGGCGCGGCTGGAAGCTCGGGGGGTGCTGGGCAAGGGGGCGTTGCGGGGCAAGCGGGCGCAGGCGGGCTCGGTGGCGACGCCGGCGTACCCGATGTCTCATGCCAGTCGGAGTGTGTGGTGGGTCAGGCAAGGTGCATGGGCGCGCAGACCCAGAAGTGCATGGACCACGAGGGATGTGGCCGCTGGGACTCCCCCGCCGACTGCCCGGCAGGACTCGCGTGCCGCACCGCAGGAATGTGTCTCGCGCCCACGGACACCCTGCTCTTCGTATCACCCCAGGGGAACGACGCGTGGAGCGGAGCGCTCGAGGAGCCCGATGCTTCCAAGACCGACGGGCCGCTCGCCTCACCGTCGGGAGCACGCGACCGGCTGCGCGTCTTGCGGGGTCAGGGGAAGCTCGTGTCTTCAGCCGTAGTGCTGGTTCGCGACGGTGCCTACGTCCTGGAAGCGCCGTTGGAGTTCGCGCCGCAGGACTCGGGGAGCGAGGCGGCTCCGATCACGTTCGCGAGCTATCCGGGGGAGCGCCCGAGGCTTCGCGGCGGGCGGAGGATCGCCGGGTGGGAGGTGAACGGTGGGCGGTGGACGGTGGATCTCCCGGAGGTGGCGAAGGGGAGCTGGTACTTCAGCGCGCTCTGGGTCGACGGCGTTCGCAGGACGCGTGCGCGCAGCCCGAATCAAGGGTACTTCCGCACGGCGGGAACGGTGCAGCCGACGCCGGTGAAGCCGAGCTATCCGAGCCTCGCTTTCCGGTTCACGCCCGGGGATTTGCAGCAGTACTCGAACCTTGGCGACGCGGAGGTGGAAGTCTATCACGCGTGGTCCACTTCGATCGAACGAATCGCATCCATCGATCTGACGGAATCCATCGTGGAGTTCGTGGCGGAAGAGACGCCCTACGAGAAGTTCGGTCCGTCCCAGCGCTACATCGTGGGCAACGTTCCCGAGGCCCTTGACGATCCCGGGGAGTGGTATCTCGATCGGACCACCGGGCGGCTCACCTACCTCCCCCTTGCGGGCGAGGATCCAGCGACCGTGGAGGTGATTGCGCCGGTGTTGTCGCAGTGGCTCGTGTTCTCGGGGACTCCGGGCGACACGTCGCAGGTGGTGAGCGACATCCACGTTCGAGGTCTCGTCTTCGAGTATGCGGACTGGCTGGTGGACGCGGACGGCGTTCGCGACGGGCAGGCTGCGACGGAGCTCGATGCAGCAATCGAGGCGCGGAATGGGCGCCGGATCGTGCTCGACGGTCTGGAGATCGCGCATGCGAGCAACTACGGTGTGGGGTGGCGGAGCGGCAGCCAGTACTGCGTGCTGCGACGCAGCGAGCTGTCGGACCTGGGGGGAGGCGGCGTGCGCATCGGCGAGGGCGCCGAGACCGAGACCCACCACAACGTGGTGGACAACTGCTACATCCACGATCTCGGCAGGCTGCTCAAGGGTGCGATCGGAGTGTGGATCGGCCGCAGCAGCTTCAACGAGGTTGTCCACAACGAAATCACGGACACGTTCTACTCGGGCGTCTCCGTGGGCTGGAGCTGGGGCTACGCCTCCACGACGGCGCACGACAACCTGGTCGCCCACAACCATATCCATCACATCGGCAAGGGCGTGCTCAGCGACATGGGGGGGGTCTACACGCTCGGTGTGTCGCCCGGAACGCGTGTGGTCCACAACCACATCCACGATGTGATGGACTTCGCCTACGGCGGCTGGGGGCTCTACACCGACGAGGGGAGCTCTGGGATCGAGCTCTCGGACAATGTCGTACACTCGACGCACTCGACACCGTTCCACCAGCACTACGGGGAGAACAACACGGTCACGAACAACATCCTCGCGTTCGGTCGGGAGGGGCAGATTCGCCGTTCCCGCGAGCACGAGGAGGACCAGCACTCCTTCGACATCACCCGCAACATCGTAGTGTCCAACAACGGTCTTCTGCTGCAGGGGGTATGGGGCAATGGCCTGTTCTCGCGGGACTACAACCTGTATTGGGACGTCGGCGGGGATCCGCCGCTGTTCAACTGCCGCACCCTTGCGGAGGAGCAGGCAGCTGGAATCGACGTGCACAGCGTGGTGGCGGACCCGCAGTTCGAGGATGCGCTGCACTTCGACTTCCGCCTGAAGCCCGGATCACCGGCGTTGGGGCTCGGATTCGTGCCCTTCGACTTCGACGACTTCGGTCTCTACGGCGAGGCGGCCTGGGTCACGAAGCCCCTGCAGCAGAGCTTCGGTGCGTCCTATCTGCCCGATGCGGTTCCCCAAGACTGGCACGAAGGGTTCGAGACGACCGCACTCGGGCAGGTGCCCGAGGGCGTGATCGCGGACGGCACGACCGTCGAGGCCCGGATCGAGGTGACGGAAGAGCAGGCGTTCACCGGGACTCGGAGCCTGGTGATGCGCGACGCGGCGGGGCTCGATCCGACCTGGTTGCCGTACTTCTACTTCGACCGCGTGGTGGCGCGGGGGACGGTGACTGCCACCTTCTCGATTCGTCGGACCAGCGGCTCCCCGGTATTCGTTGAGCTTCGGGACAACCGCAATCCGTATGTGGCAGGTCCGAGCCTCGTCGTGTCGTCGAGCGGCGCCCTCATTGCATCGGGCAAAGACTTGGGAATGAACCTGCCGGCGGACGCCTGGGTGTCGTTCACGGCGAAGGCCAATCTCGGGCTGGCCGACGGTCTCTACGACCTGGAGGTTCAGGTGGCGGGAGCGCAGGCGCAGCAGTTCACCGGGTTGGGGAAGGCGTCGGCGCCGATGTGCAACCTGTCCTGGTTGGGGTTCGTGGCCACCGGCTCCGCCGAAGGGGTGGTGTACGTCGATGACGTCGGGATCACCGTGACCCCGTGATTTCGCTCGGGCCGCGAGGCGTGGCCCGCGGCGGACAGGGGGGCGGGGGATGGACCTTGACGGTGGTTGGAGGCGCTACGTAGCATGGTCGGCACCATTCCAGAGAAAGTCGTGTGTTGAAGAAGCAGGATGCGCTGTTCCTCGCGGTCGTTGCGGCGTTGTTCGCTCCGTTCTTCGTGTCCGGCGCCTGCTATGCCGCGTACGTACGGGTGAACGCGGAGCACGGGTTCCTGCTGAGCGCGGTCAAGTTCGGGGTGCTGGCGACGATGGGCGAGGTGATCGCCCTGCGAATCCGGACGGGAAGGTATCACGCGCCCGGGTTCGGCATCGTGCCGCGGGCGATCGTGTGGGCGCTGTTGGGAGTCGCCATCAAGGGTGCATTCGTGGTCTTCGGCGTGGGGGCTCCCCAACTGCTGCACACGCTGGGACTGCCTTGCGGACCCGAGGTCATGAAAGGGGGCGTGAGTGTCGCGAAGGTGGCGGGCGCCCTTGCCATCAGCGCTTCCATGAATATGACTTTCGCGCCGGTGATGATGCTGACCCACAAGGTCACCGACGAGCACATCGCCCGACGGGGGGGCACGGTCCGGGGGTTGCTGTCTCCCGTCCCGGTGATGGACATCCTGCAGAAGATCGATTGGAAGGTGATGTGGGGATTCGTCCTCAAGAAGACGATTCCCCTGTTCTGGATTCCTGCGCACACGGTGACGTTCCTGCTCCCGGCGCAGCTCCAGATCCTTTTCGCGGCCCTGCTCGGGGTCGCGCTCGGCGTGCTGCTCGCGATCGGATCGCTCCGGTCGCGCGCTCCGCAGGCGCCGAGGGCCCCGGGCGAGGCGAGCTCATAGGCGGGGGCGCTGCCCCGACACGGTCCACTGGAATGCCTCAAGACCCCCCGCGCGATCCGAGACCCCTGTGCACGACCTGCCTTCGCCCACGAAGTGCGTGCTACTGCAGCGCGATCGAGCGTGTCGAGACCCGAACGCGTGTGCTCATTCTGCAGCACCCGAGGGAACGTCGTGTACCGGTGAACACCGCGCGCATTGCGCACCTCGCGCTGCCCAACTCCGAGCTCCGCATCGGGATCGACTTCTCGGCCGACGCGGTGGTCTGCCGCGCCCTGGAGGACCCCGAGCGTCCGGCCCGATTGCTGTTCCCCGGGGCTGGAGCAATGACGCCGCGCGACGACGAAGCCGCGACGGGCCCGGTGACCGTGGTGGTCCTCGACGGCACCTGGTCGCAAGCCTCGAAGCTGCTGCAGGCCAATCCGTTCCTCGGGGCTCTGCCGCGCTATGCGATCGCGCCCGAAGAGCCGAGCGGGTACCGGATTCGAAGGCAACCGCGCCCCCATTGCCTGTCCACGATCGAGGCGATTGCAGCGGTGCTGGGCGAGCTCGAGGGCGACCGCGGCAGGGCGGGCAGGACCCTCGCGCCGTTCCGTCGGATGGTGGAAACCCAGCTCGCTTGCGCGGGGGAAGGTGGGGCGGGGCGCAGCCACCCCGTGCGCGAAGAGGAGCCGCCGCTGCCCGCGTCGTTGAGAGCGCGTCCCGGGGCGGTGGTGCTCGCGTGCGGCGAGGCCAATGCGTGGGCGCGCAACGCCGGGGGGCCTCCTCCGGAGATCATCCACTGGGTCGCGATCCGGCCCGCCACCGGTGCGCGCTTCGAAGCCGTGATCAAACCGGAAGGCCAGCTCGCACCGTCGTGCCCTCACCACCTGGGGCTCGACCCGACGGAGCTCGCGTGCGGTGAGCCGATCGATTCCCTCGCCCAGCGGTGGCGAGCGTTCGTGGAGCCTGGGGACGTCGTCGTGACGTGGGGTCGATTCGCCGCCGACGTGTTGGAGCGACAAGGCGTCGGGCTGGGCGAGCGAGTGGACCTGCGGATTCCTGCGCTGCGTCATCTTCGTGAGCGCGCCGGAGCCCTCGACATGTGTGCGAGGGAGTTGGGGGCGATCGACGTGTCGTTGGGCAAGGGGAGAGCAGGACGGAGGCTCGGGTGGCTGCGTGGGGTGTACGCGGGACTCGAGGCCCGCGGCGGCGGTTCGGGAGGTGAACCGCACGCGAAGGGGGAGGCGTAGTCAGCGCGCGACGCTCCACGCCGGCGTTCGCAGCAACGCGATCAAGCGCACCAGATCCGGCGCGAGAGGCGCTTCGATCACGATGCGCCCGCCTCGTGGTGCATTGAACTCGACGCGCCGAGCGTGCAGCGTCAAGCGATCCATGACCACGTCCCGTCCGGAGCCCCCGAGCTCGCGGGCAAGGAGCCGATCCGAGCGGCCGTACAGGGGATCGACGAGCAGCGGAGCGCCGACCGATCGCAGGTGGACGCGGATCTGGTGTTGGCGCCCGGTGCGCGGATGGGCCTCGATCCAGCCGACGGTTCCTGCGGGGGTGTTCCACTCGGACAGTGTCGACCAGTCGGTGATCGCGTGCAGGGCTCCCGGCTCGCGCGGCAAGGCTGGACGCATCTTGCCCTTGCGCGCGGGGTGCAGGGGCGTGTCGATCGTGCCCGCTCTTCCAGGCGGAACACCACGGGTGATCGCAACGTAGGTCTTGGAGACCCTGCCCTGCTCGAAGGCCATCGAGAGCGTGCGGTGCGCCTCCGCGTCGGTCGCGAAGAGCACGATTCCCGACGTGTCCCGATCGATTCGGTGCACGACCCAGAGCCTGGCGCCGAGCGTCACTTCGGCCCGACGCCACGCGCAATCCAGCGGGTCGTCGTGGCGTGCGGGAATCACGACCTCGCCCGGTGGCTTGTCGATGGCGATCCAGCCGTCGCCCCTGGCAAGGATCGCCAGCGAGGATCCGGTCATCGAGCGATCTCGCCCTGCCAGGCCAACATGCCGCCTTCCATGTTGTGGACCTTCGTGTACCCGAGCTCGAGGAGCATCTCCCACGCCATCAGGCTGCGCGCGCCGGACCTGCACACCAGCACGACCTCGGTATCGCGGGGGATGTCCGCGACGTGCGCCCGCAGTTCGCGCAAGGGGATGTTGCGCGCGACCACGACGCGGCCATCGGCGAACTCCTCGGGCTCCCGCACGTCGATGACGAGCAGCTTCTTCCCCTCGTGCAGCGCCTCGTCTACCTCGCCCGGCGACATCGGCGCCGACTCCGGTCCGGCTTCGACAACCGGCCGCGCCGCCGCTGCGCCCTTGGAGCACGCGCCCGTCGAGCCGATCAGTGTCGCCAAAAAGAGCGTCCCGAAGACTCCCGCCAACAGCTTCATCATCGTCCTCACGCGTCCCGCCATCATCGTCGCTCAGCGCCCGTCGGGGTGGTTCGCGAGACACAGCCCCTGGTACGCACGGCATCGCTTGTGCTCCTTGCACTCGAGCGATCGCTTGCAGTCTTCGTCGGATGCCACGACACAGGCTCCTTCGCGCGCCGTGCACCGGCCGAGATCGGTGCACGCCTCGCTCGCGCGGCAGAGGGCATCGTGGCTGGCGGCGAGAGTGCAGTGGCCGTGACGCGCTACGCAGAACCGGAGCGTTCCGGAGCAGAGCGCAGAAGCTGCACAGTCGGCGTCGGAGACCGCGACGCAGCGCCCGTCGATCAGCGTGCACCACCCTTGCTGCGCGCACGCAGGAGCCTTGCGGCAATCGTCGGCGGAAGCCACGCAAGCGCCGCTTCGCGCGGTGCACCGCCCCTCCTCGCGGCAGGCTTCGGAGCCGCGGCAGTCGTCGTCGGCACGCACCTGGCAGCGCGACTTGTCCCCTGCCACCACCGAGCAGAGCCCTTCCTCGCGACACGCCTCCGAAGCCTTGCAGTCCTCGTCGCGAGCGGCCTGGCAGTAGCCTTCGACCGCCGCGCACAGCCCGCGCTCGCGGCACAGCACCGAGGCGCGGCACGCATCCGACGATGCCGCGATGCACTCGTCGTCGCGCGCGGCGCACGCTCCCCACTCCCTGCACACGAAGCTGGGTGCGCAGTCGGCATCGGTCTTCGCCGTGCAGCTCCACCAGCCGGACTGGCAGCGTCCCTGCTCCGCGCACTCCTGCGACTGCGAGCACGAGGCAGCGGTCTTGCAGCCGAGCATGCTCACTGCGGCCATGAGCAACAGGGAAGCTGCCGCGCCTCGCGCGTGCCGGCGAGTGCGCGGGGAGTAGCGGCGCTCGTTCACGCGGCGATTATCGCACGGAGAGGCGGTCAGTGCAGCGTGTGCCAGCGTCCCCCGTGCTCCACCTTCACCGGGACGTCGTCACGGCGGCTGGGGGGAGGAAATCCCGCTGCGGAATCCCGATGCTGGATGGTGACGCGGATCCTGTCGTTCTCCTGCTCCGCGATTGCCCTGCGGTCTTCGATTGCCTCTTGCCGAGCCCACCTCGCCAGGGTTCGTCGGGAGTCCCTGCGACGTCGCATCCAGGCCAGCCCGACGAGGCCGATGACGGCGACCCAGATCACGCCGCCGCCCAGGAGCACCGGGGCCCACGAGTAGCGTTTGCGGATTTCCTCGCGCCACTGGAACTCCAGCCTCCGAAGGTCCGCGTCGTAGGCGTCGCTGATCGCTGCGTCGAATCGCTCCCCCCGCGAGAGGCGCTCGATGAACATCTGGTATCGATCGCGATCCTGACGTCGCAGCAGGAAGCGGACGAAGTCGGCCGACTGGGCGTAGGCGACGGCAGCCAGCCGGCTGTTCGCAGGGAAGGTTCTGTCGAGCTCGGCCATCGGCAGCACGCGGTTTGCGAGCGTTGCGGTCCACAGCGTGCGCGTTCTCACAAGGGAGCTCTCTCCGGACGCGTGCACGGCGAATCCTTCGTTGAACCAGCGGGGAACAGCGAGTCCTCCGACGGCGTCGTGCAGAGCTACGTGCGCCAGCTCGTGTCGCAAGACCTCCCGCAGATCGGGTGGCTCCGGGGAGTGGGGGGCCACCAGCGAGATGACGATCAGCCTGGCCCGGGCGTAGGCGACCCCCTCGGCGTACTCCGGCGGAGGAAGCCCGACCGGTGCCAGGCGCGCGAGCTCCTGAGGATCGCGCGCAATGCGAACCTCCACATCGCCGAGCACCGGCTTGCCGAGCTCGTCGATCAGCGCCTGCCTGGCTTCGAATGCGGCCTCGACGAGCTTGGAGGACCAGGCCGCGGCGGACGGTGGGTACGACAGGCGGAGCCAGCCCTCGCTGTGCGAAAGGAAGTCTGCGGGAAGCGGGGGCACGACGATGCGTTCGCGCGGCGTGCTCATGTCGGGCATGTCGAGCGGCGCGAGGATCTGAGGCGGCTCCTGGGCCCGGGCGTTGGAGCTCAATGACAACGCCGTCAGAACGATCACCAACCAGCGCCACCAACCGCTCAACGAGCGACGAAGCCAGGGCGCTGTGCTGGGAAAAGGCATGCCGGACGAAAGTAAGGACGCGTTTCGGGGTCGTCAACCGAGCGGGTCGAACGGAGTCCGGCGAGCGGAGTCGTCGCTCCCCTCGACGCGGTCACTCCCAGGGCTTGCGACCGAAAAGCTTCGCGGCGGTGGGCGCCAGGTCGCCGCACGCAGCGGCACCGAGGTCGCGCTGCTCGCGCGGGTCTGCGCGCAGGTTGAAGCAGTGCCAGTCCGGATCCCACTGACGGGCCTCGAGCTTCATGGTTCCGCGGAGCATGCCCCAGTTGCGGAACGGACAACCCCACACCGCAGCGCAGTTGGTCAACGGAACCGCGGTCTCCCGAAGCGGACGCAGCAGGCTTCGTCCGATCATCCTCGCACGATGCCGCGCGAGCTCGGGCGCATCCCACAGCCCCATCAGATCGAGCATCGTCGGCGCGAGATCGAGGTGCGTCACGTAGGCGTCGGACGCCGCGCGTAGCGACGCCGCTTCCTCGTCGCCCAGCGTGCCGGCCGGCGCGTCGATCCACCCGGGAACGTGCAGCTCCTCGTCGAACACCGAGTTGGTGTGGCCGAGCTGTCCGTGCTCGCGGAACGCCTCGCCGTGATCGGACGTGAACACGATCACGGTGCGTGCGCCGGAGGGCAGGGTCCGCACGCCGCGGATGAGATCGCCCACAGCCCGGTCGCTGAGGTAGACGGCGTTGCGGTAGTAGCTGAAGAGCTCCGGCGTACGCTCCGGGTCCTTGGTGTCGTCGCACGGCTGGAACGGGGCCTGCGCGAGGTCGATGCGATAGGGGAAGTGCGTGTTGGAGTGGTGCACGACGGCGAAGAAGGGCTCCCGCAGGTCGGCGATGTGCTCGAGCCCCACGCGCGTCGCCAGCTCGTCCGGAGCTCCGATGTCCTGATCCGAGGATGCGTTCAGGTCCACCGCGTCGGCCCGGTGCTTGAGCGGAAGCTCCTTGAGGAACTCGCGCGCGTTGGCGAAGTCGAGGTTCTGGCTCGTCGTGTATGACGTCTCCCACCCCGCCGCGTGGGCGTAGTCCCAGAGCATCGGGCTCGTGCGCAGCGCCTCCGCGCTCTCCACCGGGCTCACCCCCGACCAGAGCACCATCTCCGAGATCGCCGTGGTGGAGGCCACCGAGCGCAGCTGACGCAGCGGGAACCGGCTCGGCGCGGCGGCGTCGGAGTGCGGAGACGAGCGACAGTCCCCGTCGCGTGCGGAGCACACGACGTCGTGACGCTCGCTCTCGGTGAGCACGAGCAGAACGTTGCGCGGACGCGTCGGGACCGCGGACAGCGCTGGAAGGTAGTCGGGCTTGCGCGCAGCGGGCTTCACCCACTGCGCCTTGGACACTCCCGCGTGCATGGCAGCGACTCGCCCGAGCGCGTGCAGGAAGATCACGTCGGGGGTGGCAGCCTGGGCCTTGCGGATCGACCAGGGCACCACGAGGGCGAGCACGAGGGTGATCGGCCAGGCGATCGACGCTGCGAGAGCGTGGGTTCGGCGCGGCGCGGCGAGCCTGCGTGCGGTGAAGATCAACGCCGCCATCAACGCCGCGGGTGGCAGAAGGAAGCGCAGGAAGTTGCCTGCGTCCGCGGCGACCTGGTTGACCACGCTGCGCCCGACCGATGCGCCGAAGGCCGCGGCGTCGGCGTTGAGGTAGGTCACGTACTGGTCGAAAAAGTAGCGCTGTCCGCCCACGAGCCAGGCCGCAGCGAAGACCGCGACGGCAGCGGCGATCCAGCGCAGGGGACCGCGGCGACGCGAGGCGAGTGTGAGCAGCGAGCCCCAGAACAGGGCGCTCTCGAGCATCGCGAGCAGCAGCGCGCCCTTGTGCCTAGCGGACAGGTCGAGCAGGCGTGTTCCGCGGGTGGCCAGATCCGTGGCCACGATCGCCGCGGTGGGGAGCGCGACGGTCAGCAGGCGCAACAGGTTCCGTTTGCGAGCGAGAGAGCGCAGCGTGGTGAAGCGACGGCTCCGCGCGGAGACGGGGGGAGCGGGCGCGGAGATGGAGGGGAGCGCGGGCATGGGGGTTGGCGGGGCCGGGAGGGCGCAAGGATAGGCTACGGAAGGGCCGCGGCAAGAAAAGTCATCGGCCATGCAGATCGTGGTTGACGATCCCCCCGGCCAACGCTAAGACGCCTGCCGCGTTGTCCGAAGGGTTTGCGCCCGTAGCTCAGCTGGATAGAGCGTCGGACTTCGAATCCGCAGGTCGCCCGTTCGAATCGGGCCGGGCGCGCCACGGTTCCGAAAGAGCGCACTTGAAATAGGAAGCTTAGATTGCGGGCCAATAGCTCAATTGGTAGAGCAGCGGACTCTTAATCCGGAGGCTCAGGGTTCGAGTCCCTGTTGGCCCACTCCCCAAGACACCGAGGTACCCACCTCGGTGTTTTGCTTTTGTGGTCGGCGCTCACGGGCTCGACGCGTCCCCCTGCTGCCCTGTCTCGGAGTCCGGCGCGGGCGCAGTCGCGACGGCCGCTTCGGCTCGCGACGAGACCGGTTCCGGGGCCGACGGCTTGCCGTAGTCGCGCTGGTACATGCGCAGCAGCGCCAGGAACAACGCGACCGCCAACGGTCCGATGAGCAGCCCCATCGCGCCGAACGTCGCCAGCCCTCCCAGCAACGCGAAGAAGATCAGAGCGCCGTGCATCCCCACGCCGTCCTTCATCAGGAACGGCTTGAGCACGTTGTCCACCAGGCCCACCACCACCACGCCGTAGATCGCCAGGAACAGCGCTGCCCACGGATGCCCCGTCACCAACTGCAGCAGCGCGGTCACCAGACACACCGATGCCGCCCCCGCCGCGGGAATGAAGGCGATCACGAACGTCAGCGCGAAGAAGAACACCGGGTGCGGCACCTGGGCGATGAGGTAGCCGATCAGCGCCACCAACGCCTGCGCCAGCGCCGTGGCCGCAGTCGATACGATCACCGACTTGCACACGCGCACGAACTCCGCGAACAGCTCCCGCGTCTGCCCCCTGCGCAGCGGCGAGGCGTCGTCGAGCCAGCCCAGGATCCCTTCCTTGTTCACCAGGAAGAAGAACAGCGCGAGCACCGCGAGCGTGCCCTGGTACAGCATCGATCCGGTCGCCGACACCGCGGCGCCCAACGCGGCAGCCGCACTTCCCCCGGCCTTGCCCGCGTGCGCCTGGAGGGACTTGAGCAGATCGCCGGAGTCGCCTTCGAGACGCGACAGCAGACGGTTGACCAGCGCCTCGATCGACGCCGGCAGCTCGGAGGTCAGGCCGCGCATGCCCTCGCTGCGCACCGTCTCGGTCACGTACCTGGCGGCATCCGCGGTTTCCCTCACCACGAAGGCCGACAGCCAGACCAGGGGGCCGAGCACGAGGGCGATGACGAGGGCGACGAGGATTCCGGCGGACAGCGAGTCGCGCCCGCGCAGCAGGCGCGTGAGCCGTCGGTGCAGCGGCCACAGCACCATGGCGACCACGGCCGCCATGAAGAGGGCAGAGCCGAGCGGCCGGATCACGGCGAGCACCAGGACCAGCGCCCCCAGCAGCATCACCAGGAGCGCGCGGCGAGACGATGCGTCGGATCGATCCATGGGCGCCATGCTGCTGCGTGGGCGGTCGCAGTGCAAGGCGCACCAGGCGCGTGCCGCGTGCAGGCCGGAGCGCTCCGAGTGGGGACTCGCGGAGGGTCACCGGATCAAGGGAGACTGCTCACCTCCGGCCACGAGCCAGAGCTGGTGCGCGGTGCGGGTGATCGCCACGTGCAGGCGACGGCGCGCCTCGTCGATCGCGGGGTACGCCTCCGCGCTGGCGTCGGGAACCACGACGTAGTCGAACTCGAGCCCCTTCACGTCGTCCACGTGCGTCACGTCCACCCCGGGCTGGAAGCCGAACTCGCCGTCGTGTACGAGCCTTGCCTCGGGCAGATCCGCCAGCAACGCGTGGAACGATTGGGCCGCGTGCTCGGAGCTTGCGATCACCGCGATCGATGCGTGGGGCTCGCGCGCCGCGAGATCGCGAACAGCGCCGGAGAGGAACAGGTGCGCCTGGCTCTCCTCGGGGAAGGAGAAGAGCCCAACGGGTGCGCCACCGCGCTGCGCAGTAGCGACAGGCTCTGTCGCGAGGTGGCCGAGAACCTTCTGCGCCAGCTCGACCACCGGGCCGGGGCACCGGTACGACAGCGACAGACGGCACACCTCGGGGGCCGACAGGCCCAGCGCGCCGACCGCGTCCTGCCATCCCGCGAAGCTCGAGCAGGTCTGCTGCGCCTCGTCCCCTGCAAGGGTCACGCTCGGCTCGTCGCCCAGCAGCTTGCCCATCACGAACAGCTCGAACAGCGCAAAGTCCTCCGCTTCGTCGAGAACCGCGTGCGCGTACGGCTCGAGCTCCACCCCCGCCTTCCACGCCCGAAGGAACAGCAGGATCGCCAGCTCGTCGACGTCGATCGTGCCGGCAATCTCCTCCGGCGTCCCCTCCGCAATGGGGCGCCCGTCCACGGTCTTGAGCAGCTCCGGGACCACGACTGCCTCGAGCTGCTTTTCGACGGTGTCGGCGAGCTGATGCATCGTGTGCCGAACGGTCTCGCCGATGGCGGCGCGGGAGAGCTGTCCCTTGGCCGCGTCGACGACGCCTGCCAGGAAGACGTGGTCGCTGAAGAGCTCGGCCAGCCGGCGTCGCAGGCCGCGGAACGTGGCGTTCCTGGGGTTGAGCTTGCGGAACCGGTCGCGCAGCGCGGCGTAGAGCGCCGGGTGCCGCTTGAGGCTCGAGACGAGCGCGGGGGTCTCTTCGCACAGGGGCGGGAGCTTCACGCCGAACACGGCGCTCGCGACGCGCGTGGTCCAGTCATCGAGGGTCTCGACCTGCGTGGAGCCGACCCCCAGGGGCGCGAGCAATCGCCGCGACAGCCTGGCGAGACCCTGCTCCGGAACGACCACGCCGATGCGCTCGAGGGGATGGGTGTGCGCGTGCTGCGCCGCGATGCGCGCGAGCCGGTGAAGCGCTACCGTCGTCTTGCCGCTGCCGGCCGTGCCGAGCACCACCAGGGGACGGTCCACGGGCGTGCTGATCGCTGCGAACTGCTCGGCGTCGAGCAGCGCCGTGACATCGGCGGGACGAGCCCGCCCCGCGGCGCCCACGCCGACGCCGAGGATCCCCGGGCGGGCAGCGGCGCCGGCGCCTCCCGCCTCGAAGGAGAGATTTCCGCGCTCGCCGCTGGTCCAGAGACCGTTCGCATCACGAACGAGCGAGACCGCGTCGCCAAGGATGCGCGTCAGCCGGCCGTCCTCGATGACGAGCACGCGCCGCACCTCGACCTGTCCCTCCATGACGCGGCCGGGGAGCTCCTCCTCGAATTCGTCGCCCTCGCGGTAGCGGTAGAAGAGCTGCGCGATGGGAGCGATACGCCAATCGACGATGCGGATGTCTTCCGACGTCTTGACGTAGTTGACGCGACCCAGGAGGTAGTCCTTGGCGGTCTTGCCCTCGCGGATGCGCAGGTGTCCGAGGTAGGGGCAGGCGGGGTCCGGCAGGGAGGTCCCGGCCGGGCGCTCGAGCAGGCGCTGGCGCACGCTCATCTCGTGCAGGAGCGCGGGCAGATCGTCTTCCGACGCCCGCATGGCGTCCTCTCGCAGGGCTCGCAACGACTCGATGGATCGCAGATCGCTCTCCGGTCTCGCGGAGGGAAGACTCGCGGCGGCCTGGATCAGGGACCGTTGGACTCTGTGCAGGAGGGCCTCCTCCTGCTCCACGACAGCAAGGATCTCGGCGCTCGAACCGTCGGACACGGCGGGCATGGAACCTCCCTTCGAAGCGTGGTGTGGTGGACGCGGAAGCTGCGGGAAAACAGCCTTCAGATCAAGTCTGTGAGGGAGCTGCGCGAGGTGGTAGAGTATGGGTGCGAGGTCGGGCGAAGGCCTTTGGGCGGGTCGGGTTCGAGGCGACGGCAACCGAGGTGTCGCAGCGGATCACGCGGCCGGGGGTGTGATCCTCGCGCGCGATCGAACGGGCGATTCCTGCACCTGTTCGGGAGCCGCGTGCTCAGGAGTGGTGCTGCTTGCGCGACGGCCGCGACGATCCCAGCGCGAGCGTCGTGACGGCGGCGAGGCGTTCGCGCTGCAGGCGAGACATGTGGACGCCCGGTCGGAGGCTCTTCATGAGGGACTCGGCCTCGAGAGCGTCGTGCGCGATCCCCCGGATGACGAGCACTGCCCCCGCCACGACGGCGGAACGGCCGTGCCCCTGGGCGCAGTGGATGTAGACCGGGCCCGCGTGCGCGGCCACCCTCCTCACGAGCGCATCGAGCTCCGCTACCGAGGGCATCGAGGCGTCGAGAATGGGGAGGCAGAGATACTCGATGGGACTGCTCTTCGGGATGCTTCGCGCAAACTCCGAGGTGAGGTCCACCACGAGCTTCACGTCCGGGGGAAGCTCGCGCCGATAGGGGCGTCGCCCGAGATATACGCCCGGCGCCACGCGGTCCCAGCACCGCTCCGGTCCGAGCCGGATGAGGCTCCAGATCCCCCAGGCGACGAGAAGGTAGGGGAGCAACAACAGACGTGTCGAGATGGGCAGCGTTCCGTCGTCACGCTTTCCGAACACGCGGGCGCCGAATCGAAGGTAGCCCAATCCGACGACGAGGAACGCGATGGCGGGCCAGAGGCCGAGGCAGGCAAAGGGGTAGCCGAGGGACACCGCGGCGAGGGTCGCGGCGCCGGAGAGGGTTGCGATGACGACGAACAGGGCGCCGAGTCTCATGGGCGTGGCGTCTTCTCCTGGCGGGCGTGGGCCGGAGCCGGAGTCGAGGGGCGGGATCGCGCGGGACCCGAGGAGGAAGGCGCCGCGAAAGGGGGGCAGCAGGCGAGGGGATGCGTGTGGGGGGCGATGCCCATCGAGCAGCCATGATCCACGGCTGCTGCGAGAGCGCAAGGAGTGTGTCCAAAGGGGGAAGAGCCGGGGAGGGGACGATGGAGTGGACGGGGCCCACGCATTCGGGCGAAGATGGTCCGGACGTTTGTCTGCGGAGGGAAGCGTGCAGAGAGGTGAGGGAGATTTCGACGCAACCGGGCGAGAAGCGCCGGACGGGGAAGTCGATTCTACCGCGCAACCATCTTGGTGGGGTGCGGCGAAGGCGGCGCACACCGAGCCCCGCACGCCCGTGTCGGTCGTCGTCGATGCCGAGGGGACCCTGCACTCGCCGTTGCGCGCGAACACCGTCTGGACGGGTTCGGTCAGCCTGCCCGTCGGAGCGAGCCTCTCCCATTGGCTCGGAGAGAAGACCGCCTCGCTGCTGAAGGAGCGGGTTGCGGCTGCGCTCTCCCTGTCGGCGCACCTGCAGGGAGGCATCGACGCAGAGATCGGCGGCGTGCGTCGGCGTCTGGTCGTCTCGATCATGCCGGACGGCGAAGGGGAGCCGGCCCAGTGCTGCACGATGATTCTGCGCGACGTGACCGGTCTACCGGTGTCGGTGTCGGGAGAGCGTCCTGCGTGGCACATGACGCAGGCGTTGGCGGCGGGGATCGCGCATCGGTTCAACAACCTGCTGGTGGCGATCACGGGCAATGCGGGGTTGCTCCGCATGGCGTTGCCCCTTGACCATCCGGACCAGGCGGCCATCGAGGACATGGATCAGTCCGCGCGGGAGATGGCGAAGCTGACGCAGTATCTGCTCGCCTTTGCCGGCGAGGGGCGGTACGCGCCGAGGCCCGTTGCGGTGCATCGGCTCATCGAGCGCGCGGTGGGAGCGGTCGAGAAGCGATCCTGGCCGGACGCGGAGCTGGTGTGCGATCTCGATCCGGACCTTCCGCCCATCGAGGCGGATCCGGCCCAGATCGAGCAAGCGGTCTTCAACCTGGTGCTCAACGCGTTGGAGGCGTTGCCGGGGGGCAAGGGCAGGGTCGTCGTGCGGACCACGCGCAGTGCGGACGAGCCGGTGGTGGTAGTGGCGGTGGTCGATGACGGCGCGGGGATGGAGGAGGACGTTCGCGCGCGGATGTACGAGCCGTTCTTCACGACGCGGGCAGCGGGGCGCGGGTTGGGGTTGCCGGCGGTACAAGGCATTGCGCGAGGACATCGCGGGTCGCTGCGGGTTCGTTCGGCGCCGGGGAAGGGGACGACGGTGGAGCTGCGCCTTCCGCTCGCGCAGACGGACTCCCAGCCCACGGTGGCTCGGGAGCAGGCGTCGCGCGCGGAGGTTCGCAATACGGTGCTGGTGATCGACGACGATCCCGGGACGGTTCGGGTGATGCAGCGGACGCTGCGAGCGAAGGGCTATGACGTGATCTCGGCGCAGGACGGGGAGAGTGCGCTGCGAGCGGCGGAGCGGGGGCGGGAGCGGCTGTTGGCGTGCATCGCGGACATGGCGCTGCCGGACACGACGGGCGACGTTTTATGCAAGCAGCTCAAGGATCTGGTTCCCGGGGTGCGAGTCTTGGTGTGTAGCGGGTACTCCGACGACGGAACGGCTCAGCAGGCGTCGAGCGGGGGAGCCGATGGATTCCTCGCGAAGCCGTTCCACAGCGAGGAGCTGGTGCAGGCCGTGAAGCGCGTGCTGGGCAGGTAGCGCGGAGGGTCAGCCCGCGCGAGGCTCCCAGACGCGAGCTTCACGGAAGATGGTGACGAGCTCGAGGTCGACGTGCTGAGCGCGGGCCTCGCAGTCGAGGATGTGCAAGGCGCGCTCCACGGGGACTGCGGGCTTGTAGGGGCGATCGCTGGCGGTCAGGGCGTCGAAGATGTCGGCGACCGCCATGATCTTCGACTGGAGCGGGATCTCCTCGGCGTGCAGGTGCCGGGGATAGCCGGTGCCGTTGAGGCGTTCGTGGTGGGCCGCGGCGATCTCGGGGATCCGCCGGAAGGAGCTGCCCCAGGGGATGCGCTCGAGGAAGCGGTGGGTGTGGACCACGTGGCTTCGGATCTCGTCCATTTCGGAAGTGGTGAGGGAGCCGCGGGGGATCTGGAGGCTGGCCACCTCGGAGCTGGTGAGCAGCGAGTGGGGTTGGCCGGAGGGGTCCTGGAAGACGACGCGGGCGAGCTCCCCGATGCGGTCGATGTCGTTCTTCTCGACGACGCTGGGCTCGTTGGCGGCGATCACCAGGCGCCAGGCGCCGTCGATCTCGGCTTCCCAGTCGGCGAGGCGCGCGTCGAGGGCTCGCAGCTCGTCGGCCGAGGCCCCGCGTTGCATGGCGTCAATCTTGCGACGCAGCAGCTCGCACTCGTAGCAGCGCAGGGCGTTGTCGAAGCGGGCGCGGATGGTCTGCAGCTCGTGATCGTGGAGCTTCTTGGCCTTGACGAGCACGTGCTCGCGGACCCCGATCTTGCCGAAGTCGTGGAGGAGAGAGGCGTACTCGAGCTCGCGCAGATCGTGGGGGGAGAACTGGACGTTGCGATAGGGGCCGGAGCCGGTGACGGAGAGGGAGCGAGCGAGGCCGAGGCTGAGCTCGGCGACGCGACGGGAGTGGCCGCTGGTCGTGGGGTCGCGCTGCTCGATGGCCTCCACCGAAGCGCGGACGAAGCCTTCGAAGATGCAGCGGATCTCCTCGTAGAGGATGGCGTTTTCCAGGCACACGCCCGCCTGGGCTGCCAGCGTTCCGAGCAGCTCCTCGCTGCGCTCGTCGAAGGGAACGACCTGATCGTCGAAGTCCTCCGCGTTCAACAGCCTGCGCTCGGGCTCGCGCTTGCGATTAATGAGCTGAAGCACGCCGATGACATCGCCCGCCTTGTTCACCAGGGGTGCGCAGAGCATCGAGCGGGTGCGGTAGCCGATCTTGCGGTCGAAGGAGGTGTCGACGCGATACGGGCTGTCGGGGGGGAGCTCGTAGACGTCGGCGATGTTGATGGCGCGCGTACCCAGCACGGTGGCGCCGGCGATCGACTCGGCGCTCACCGGGAGCGTGAACTCCCGCCAGTCGAACTGCAGCGAGTCGTTCTGCGTGAGCTTGAAGCGCAGGACACGGCGTCTGACGTCGATGTCGGTGCCCTCGACGACGTAGATGCTGCCAGCGTCGGCGCCGGTGATGAACCTGGCCTTCTCGAGGATGACCCCGAGCAGCTTGTCGATCTCGCGCTCCGTGGTCATGGCGCGAGCGATCTCGACGAGCTCCCCGAGCTCGTAGCGATACCTGTTCAGCCAACGTCCACGGCTCTCCGAGCGCCCGCGCAGATCCATGGCCTCGAACGCACTCTGGCTGGCGACGTAGAGCGACTGGGTGGAGGCGCCCTGGGGGAGGACGGCGGCGAGGCCCTTGTTGATGATTCGGTCCAGGTCGCGGTCCTCCAACGGGCCGAGGAGCACGAGCATCGCTTCGCCGGCGGTGAAGCGCGCCAGGTAGGGAGCGAGCAGATCGCGTCCGCGATCCCAGAGCGATCCCGGTCCGATCAGGACCATGCGGTTGGAGCGACGCACGATCACGATGAGCGGGTGCGGGCGCAGCACCGAGCAGCGGGTCAAGCGCCCGTCGGAGGCGAGCGAGGCCGCCACGCGATCCATTTCCGCCACGACGGCGGCTGCGGGGTGCTCCCTGGCGACGTCGTTCATGTTCGCCCCGAGGGCGAGGGTGGCGGTTCCGAGCCGGAGGCAGGAGGATCGTCGCGGCGGGACGCCCGCTCCGCGTCGCGCGACTCGTAGGCCCGGATGATCTTCTGCACGAGCGGGTGCCTCACTACGTCGACCTCGGTGAACTCGCAGAACGCGATCCCTTCGACGCCGCGCAACAGCACCCTGGCCTCGGCCAGCCCGCTGCATTGCCCGTTGGGCAGGTCCACCTGCGTCACGTCGCCCGTCACCACCGCTTTCGAGGAGTGCCCCAGCCGCGTGAGGAACATGCGCATCTGATCGCTGGTCGCGTTCTGCGCCTCGTCGAGGATCACGAAGCTGTCGTTGAGCGTGCGCCCACGCATGAAGGCCAGCGGTGCGACTTCGATCTGGCCGCGCTGGATCATCGCCTGCGCCTTGTCGAACTCCATCATGTCGTGCAGCGCGTCGTACAGCGGCCGAAGGTAAGGGTTGACCTTCTCCGCGAGATCCCCGGGAAGAAAGCCGAGCCGCTCGCCCGCCTCCACCGCCGGACGCGCCAGGATGATGCGCTTGACCCGTCGTTCGATCAACGCATGAACGGCCATGGCCATGGCGAGGTAGGTCTTGCCCGTTCCCGCCGGACCGATGCCGAAGGTCAGGTCGTGGATGCGCATCGCCTCCACGTACAACTTCTGTCCGAGGCTCTTGGGCGTGACCGGACGGTGGCTCGGCGTCACCAGCACGATGTCGTCGAACAAATCCCGCACCCGCGCGTTCGGATCCGCGCGCAGCATGCGCAGCGCACGCGTGCAGTCCGCGGTCGTCAACGCCTGCCCGCCCCGCACCGTGGCGGCAGCCTGCGCGAGGAATCGCTCCACCAGCGCTACGTCCCCCCCCTCGCCGGACAGCAGGAGCGACGCTCCCCGCTGACCGATCTCGATGCCGGCGTCGGAGGCAATCGCGCGAAGGTTTGCGCTTCCTGGGCCGACGAGCGCGAGCAGCACGCTCGGGTCGTCGATTTCGATCTCTGCGCGCACGCGTGCGTGCGCATGGGGGCGAGTCATCGATCGCAGCATCGTGCGGGGAGCCGTCCCGCGCAACCGTCCTCGACGGGGCCGTCGCTCCTCCGCCCCATGCCGCGCTGTCGCGACGTGGGGGTTTGACGCATCGGCGTCGCATGCGTATGGCAGGAACCGAGCGGGATACCAGCCACCCGAGGTGACCATGCGAGTCGTTCTTGCCTCTGCCATGTTTGCGGCCCTCGTCCTGGGCGCAGCCCTGGTCGCGGCCGAGGAGCCCAGCGGAGCCCCAGCGGCTCCCGCTCCTTCGACCTCCTCCTCTGCGTTTGCCCCTGCGCCATCGGCCGCCGCGTCCGACACAGCGAGTCCCGCGGTCGTGCAGACGGCGAACCCTCTCCCGGCTCCTCCTCCGCTCCCTCCGCCCGTTCGTCATGACCACCCGGCCACCATCGCCACGCCCCCACCCGCGTCCCACGTGATGGTCGCCGAAGCAGTCGGACCCTACCCGCCCCGCACCCGCAGGGAGCCCGGGAATGGGCGCCGCGGGGAGCTCGGCGACGTCGCCCTGGCGCGCGACGGCAAGCCGCTGGCCGGGTACCATGGCGGCACGTTCTACCTGCGGAACCGTCAAGACAACGTCCGCCTGTATGTTGGGGGCAATCTCCATCTCGACGCGCGCAGCTACTTCGGACCCGGGGTCACCGATCTGTACGGCGATTCGTCGATGACCGCGACGGCCGGGATCCGGCGTGGTCGTGTGCAGCTCGCCGGCGAGCTGTTCCACCGATGGCAGTTCCTCGTCCAGCCCGAGTGGGGCCCCACCGCGTTCGACAACGCGTCGGGTCGCGCGGAAGTGTCGGCGGGGCGCTCGGGCCAGGATCCCGATCGATCGACGGCGCAGTTCGCCGCGGTCCAGGCGGGATCGCTCAAGGGCACGCTGGCCGATGCGTACGTGAACTACGGGCCGCACCCCCTGTTCAACATGCAGGTCGGTCAGTTCCAGGTGCCGTTCACCATGGAGAACCGGACGTCGTCCAACACGACGACCTTCATGGAGAACGCGGTGATGGCGCGTGCGCTCGGGGCACCGCTCGTTCGCGAGATCGGGCTCATGTTCTGGGGCGCGCCGAAGAAGAACCAGTTCTACTACAGCGCGGGCTTTTTCCTTGGTGAGGGGCCGAATCGCCCCAACGCCGACAACAAAGGGGACTTCGCCGCCCGCGTGTACGCCCGTCCTTTCACCCGCTCCGTGCGCGCCCTGTCGATGGCCCAGATCGGCGCCAGCGTCCGGTACGGCATGAGGGACAAGGACCGTGTCGCCTACGACATCAACGACATGCGCACGCAGGGAGGCTTCGCGTTCTGGCGTCCCACGTACACCGACTCGGTCGTAGACCCGCTGAGTGCGAACAAGTCCGGGAGGCTCCTCCACGTGATCCCGTCAGGATCCCAGGCCGCCGTGGCCGCAGAGCTGCGCGTCCCGTGGGATCGATTCGAGTTGCGCAGCGAGTTCGTCTACGCCGACTACCACACGCGCGAAGCGGTGGACGGCTACCAGCTCACGAACACCGAGCGCTTCGGCAAGCTCACGGGCTTCTCCTACTACGTGCAGTTCTCCTGGTGGCCGATCGGCAAGCCCTTCGTCAACGGCGTCCCCGGTGAGGCGCGTCCTTCTTCGCTCGACCTCAAGAAGCACGACCCCGCGGTGCTGCCTCGCGGCGTGGAGCTGGTGGCGAAGTGGGAGCAACTCCGGCTGAACTACGAAGGCGCGGTGCGCGCGGGTGAGCTCGATGAGACCAGCAACCTCGACGGCAAGATCCGCTTCGATGCGTTCTCGCTCGGTGCGAACTACTGGGCCACGCGTCACATGCGTTTCACGATCAACTACGTGCTCAACCGGATGCCCGACTCCAGCCCGACCGGGGACTCCGATCAGCGTGCGCGCGCGCCCGGCAACCTGATCGCGAAGGGCATTGACGACGACGCCCGCAGCACTGCTCACACGCTCCACGAGCTGAGCGCGCGTCTGGGCGTCGCGTTCTGAGACTCACTTCCCCGATCGCTCCAGCCAGCTTCCGAACCACCCCGCCGTCAGTACGTCGAGCGTGGCCTCCGCCTCGAGGCGAGCGACCACCGCGCTCACGTGTTCCTGCGTCGCAAGCGTGGGATCCGCGGCGGCCACCACCGCCCGCTGCCACTCGAACAGCACCGTGAGCACGCGTCCCGTCAACCGCGTGCGTGCTTCGGCTCGCTGCGCCCGCGCACGCTCCACCTGCAGCTCCTCGTCGGCAAAAACCGCACGGTCGAGGCGCCACGTCAGGCGCCCCTCGAGCCAGCCCGACGTCCCGGTGGCCTCCTGCGTGCGGTAGGGATCGCTGTCGGTGGGCGTGAGACGGAAGCTCTCGTCCCATCCTCTCGCCACGCGCACGCGCACCTCCGGCAGCAAAGACCCCCATCGCATCCGCGCCACCATCCGCTCGAGATCGTCGTCGGTTTGCCAACCCTGGGCCCGCCAGGCCGCTTGAACACATGAGCGCGCGAGCTTCGAGGACACACGCATCGGAACCACGACCGCCGGCGGAACCGCCGGTGGTTGCGAGGGCTCGGGTTGCGTCTCGGCCACTCCCGTCGCGTGTCCGGAGCGAGGTGCCCCCGGCCTTGCCGCCACTCGATCCAGAGGCAGCGCGAGCGTGAGCATCATTCCCAAGTCGCTCCGGCCGAAGGCGTTGCGCCGCCAGAATCCTGCCAGCGACACCCAACTGCGCGGTGAGGAAGTCGGGATCGGGTCCGCGGAGCCGAGGCGCCCGCCCTCCAACGCGCGGGCGTCTTCGATCGTCGCCTCCGCTATCGGATCGGATGCCCGGAACGTCTCGGCGGGATCATAGGCTTGTGCCGTGAGCGACAGCAGAGGGATCGGTGTCGCCGCGAGCAGACCGAGTGCATGACAGGATCGCATGCCGCCCTGTCGGACAGTCGGCCCCCGCGGTTGCGTGAGATCAGCGCGACGCGATCCAGTCGGTCGAGACCAGGGGATGGAACCCGCGGTCGGAGAGCCAGCCGACCGCGGCGCACATCCCGGCAGCATGCGCAGGAATCTCCCCGTCGAGCCTCCCCGAGAGCGCGTCGATCGGCGTGTCGTCCGTGCGCAAACGTGGACCGTCCCAGCTCCCCTCCGCGATCACGGTGCGAAGCGTCAGGTGCCCTTCGGCCTGGATCCATCGGGCGTGCGCGTAGGCCTTGGGGCGGATCTTCCAGACGAGGCTTGCCGTGGCTCCGGCGACCTCGATCGACAGGGTGCTGCGTGGTGGATCGATGGGAACGGGGGCGGTGCGCTGCGGGGGAGGCAGCGGTTCCGGCGACGGGTCGGTCAGCGGCTCTGGAGCCTGGGGGGGCGCCGCGGCAGTCACCACGCGTTCCCGAAGGTCGCGTGCATAGCGATGATCGGGCTCGCGCTCGAGCACCTCGTCGAGCACGCGCAGCGCGAGCGCGGTGTGCCCCTGGCCGGCGTAGACTTCGGCGAGTGCGACCGTGGCGATCGGCGGTGGGCCGCGCCGCCAGGCGGCCGCGGGGGGGGCCATGGTGCGCAGTCGCAACGCGGCATCGGGGAGGTTCAGCCCCTTCTCGACCACGCGAGCGACCAGGTCGCGGGCGCGACCGAGCAGCCCTCTTGCGACCCTTCGCTCCTGCTCATCGGGAATTGACAAGCTCAGGATCTCGTCGATGATCTCGAGCCGCGTGAGGACCTCCGCCCGCTCGACCCCGAGGTCCCGTGCGCGGGTGACGAGGCTCTCGCGGTTGAGGGCTTCGAGCTCGTTGCGGTCCACGTTCATGGCGTCTGCCAGCCTAGCCCAACGCGGGCCTGGAGAGTCCATCGTTGAAGGGGACCGGGTGGGAGAAGGTGATCAGTACCAGGCAGCGGACGCCGACGGGTCGCCGGCGAGTTGGTGCAGGCGCTCGCGGGCATCGAGTGCGTCTCGCGCGATCTGGGCGCGGAGCGCGTCCAGCCCCTCGAACCTGCGTTCCGGCCGCAGCCATGCGAGCAGGTGGACGCGCAGCTGTCGGCCGTACAGGTCGCCCTCGAAGTCGAACAGGTGGGCCTCCACGGAGAAGCCCGCATCGACGGTGGGGCGTATGCCGATGTTGGCGATGCCGAGGCCGAGCCGCGAGGGGGCGCCGGGGTCGAGGCAGTCCACGGCGACGGCGTAGGCGCCGTGGGGAGGGAGGGCCTCGACCACCCACGCGAGGTTGGCGGTGGGGAAGCCGAGGGAGCGAGCGAGCCGTTGTCCTTCCACCACGACGCCGGTCAGGCAGTGGGGGCGTCCGAGCACGGCGCGCGCGCCGTCGAGCTCGCCGCGCTGGATGTACTCGCGTGCCCGGGTGCTCGAGTATCGTCCGTGATTGTCGCCGAGGAGCGGCTCGCAGCGCGCCTCGAATCCCAGGCGTTCGCCGAGCGCAGTGAGGGCTCGGAGGTCGCCGACGCGGCCTGCCCCGAAACGGAAGTTCTCGCCGACCCGCACGACGGAGGCGTGCAGCCGCGAGCACAGGGTTCGGGTCACGAACTGTTCGGGAGACTGCGCGGCGTAGGCGGCGTCGAAGTGCTCGACGACCGTGTGCAAGCGGGGGTCGATGCGACGCATGAGCTCGAGCTTGCGGTCGAGGCGGGTGAGGCAGGCGGGGGGAGGGCGGCCGACGGAGACGGTGGGGTGCGGGTCGAAGGTGAGGGCGACGGGGACGAGATTGCGTGCGGTGGCTTCGCGGACGGCGTCCTGCAGGACGGACTGGTGGCCGAGGTGGACGCCGTCGAAGTTGCCGATGGCGACCAGGGTGGGCCTTCCGCCGAGGGAATCGATCGTCTCACCGGACGGGTTGGCGGCGTGCACGGCGGACCATGTTCTGCATTCGGGAACGGATGGCAAGCGGGAAGGGGGCGGTGCAGATGAGGCTGGCGCGGCCGGGCGTGCGCGGGTAGCCTCGATCCCGTGGGATTTTGCTCCTCGAGACGCGCGTTGCTGGCCGGGCTTTCTGCCCTCGGCGCCGGAGCCCTGGCTCGGCCTGCCGCGGCAGCGGTCCGGGGCCGCTTTCGTCTGACCCGCAAGGTCGTGCGGGAGTCCGGGGAGCGCTGGCGCATCCTGATGACGATCTCGCTGGAGACTCGGCCGCCTTCTCCCACGGTCGAAGTGCAGTTCGACTTCCGTCTGATGGCGGTGGTCGAGGAGCAGGACGGCAAGAAGCGCAAGCGCCGCGTGGACCCGCCGAGGCAGGTGACTCGTCAGCGCGCGGTGGACTTCTCAGATCCGCAGGGGCGGGTGGGTAAGACGGCGCGGGCGGAGCTCGTGGTCGAGCGGGCGGAGGGGTTCGAGCCCGGGGAATGGATGCTCGAGCTGCGGGGGCCTGACGGCCCGATTGGCGCGCGGACCGGACTGGTGCTGCGAGGGGTCGCGGAGGAGTAGGAGGACGAGTTGACTCCCGAGCAGGTGGTCCGAGACGTCAATGCAGGCAAGCTTCTGCCCGTGTATCTCGTGGTCGGCGAGGAGCGGGTGCTGATGGACCGCGTGGCGCAGGCGGTGCGCAAGGTCGCGCTGCAGGGCGCTGCGGGGGGGTTCAACGAGGACCGGTTCACGGCCGGCGAGTGCGACATCGACCACGTGATGACCGCGATCCGGACCGTGCCGATGATGGCGAAGCGCCGGTTCGTGCACCTGCGTTCGCTGGAGCGTTGGGAGCCTTCGGGTGACGACGGAAAGGCTGCAGCCAAGGGTGCGTCGATCGATCGCATCGCGGAGTACGCGGCGGCGCCGTTGGAGTCGACGTGCCTGCTGCTGACGGCGACGAAGCTGGATGGTCGCAGGAAGCTGATGGCGCTGGCGGGCAAGCGGGACTTCCTGGTGAAGTGCGAGCCGGTGCCGAGGCGCGAGCTGCCGGGGCGCATCGAGCGAGAGGCACACGAGCGCGGGCACGAGATCGACGCGGACGCGTGCGAGCTGCTGGCGGAGATTGCAGGACCGGAGCTCGGCCACGTGATCGACTCCCTCGAGAGGCTATCGCTGTACGTCGGCTCGGGGGCGCGGATCACGGAGGACGCGATCAGCCAGTGCGTGACGCGGGTGCGGGTATCGACCGTGTGGGAGCTGGTCGAAGCGTTGTCGAAGCGGGACACGGGGACGGCTCTCGCCGTGCTCGAGGACGTCTACGACCCGCACGACCGCGGCCTGCGTCTGCTCGGGTTGATCGCTTGGGCCGTGCGGCAACTGGTTCGATTCGCCGCTGCGCGTCGTGACGGATTGTCTGCCGACGCGGCGGCATCGCGGGCGGGGGTTCCGCCGTTCAAGGCGCGGCAGATGGCGACGCAGGTGGCGCAGGTTCCGCCTGGCGAGTTCGAGCGATGGCTCGGGGTATTGGCGGACGCGGATCTCTCTTTGAAGGGTTCGAAGAGGCAACCGCGCGCGGTTCTGGAGGCGGCCATCTTGACGATG
This sequence comes from uncultured Polyangiaceae bacterium, assembly GCA_964393505.1. Taxonomy (GTDB): domain Bacteria; phylum Myxococcota_A; class Polyangia; order Polyangiales; family Polyangiaceae; genus JACRCQ01. The sequence goes on along the minus strand of CAYMUE010000025.1, from coordinate 13,097 downwards.
ATGACCGGTGCTCCCAGGTGAGGAGTGTCGATGACGAGAACCGTGCAAAGCAATCACGGGCTCGAGGAGACACGGATTGCTCAATTTTTTCCCGGGGGGGGTCCCCGACAGGAGCGATGTCCATGAGCGACCGACTCATGTCAACCGGCGACGTGGCCGAGGTACTCGGTGTCAGCGAAGCCACAGTCAAGCGGTGGGCGGATGCGGGGACGCTGTCCTGCATTCGAACACCGGGAGGGCATCGCAAGTTCCGGCTGCGGGACATCGCGATGCACCTGGCTTCCCGGCGCGGTCCCGCGCATCCCAACGAGGTCCAGCAGACCGAATCCGAGCGGGATCTGGACGAAACCGTCAGCGCACTGCTCGTCGGTGACGTCGAGAAGGTCGCGGGAGCCGTGGCAGCCGCGCGGCTGCAGCGCACTGCCATGGCCGCCATCGCCGACAACCTGCTCTTCCCCGCCATGCAGCGCGTCCGACAGGCCACCCTCGGCGGGCGCTGCGAACCGTTCCATGAGCACATCGCCCTGAACACCCTCGTCGAAGTCACCGCTCGCCAGCGTCCCTCGCTGCGCGTCCCGGGAAGCACGCGCGGACGTGCCGTCGTGGCCCCGGCCCCGGGCGAGACCAGCGACGTCCTCGCGCGTCTCGCGAGCCTCGTGGCGGTCGAGAGCGGATTCGACGCCTACGTGCTCGGGACGGGCCTGGCCGCGACGAACGTGGCGCGTTCCGCCGAGGACCTCGGCGCCTCTTGGGTGCTGCTCACCTGTGAGAAAGGGGAGAACCTCGCGGAGATCGCCCGTTTCGCCGAACAGATCCTCGGCTCCACCGAACGCTCCCGCGCGCGCCTCGTGTGCGTGGGCGAACCGGTGTCCAGGATCGAAGGGCTCCCCGAAGATGCCCTGCACGTCCGCGACCTGCGGGAAATGGAGAGCCTCCTCGCCCCCGTCCCTCTGAGGATGGCGCGCTAGCCCTTGGACCCGGCGGCGGCCTTCTTGGCCGCTGCTAGCCGCCCTCGCAGCCGGGTCGCATACCCTTCCTTGTTCTCCTGACGAGCCCTGGCGATCGCAAGCGCGTCCGCAGGTACGTCCTTCGTGATCGTCGAACCCGTCCCCACGTACGCCCCGTCTCCCACCACCACCGGCGCCACCAACTGCGAATCGCTGCCGATGAAAGCTCCCCGCCCGATCGTCGTCTTGTGCTTCTGATACCCGTCGTAGTTGCAGAAGATCGTCCCCGCCCCGATGTTCGCCCCCTCGCCGATCTCGCCGTCTCCCAGGTACGCCAGGTGGTTCGCCTTGGACTTCGGGTGCATCACGGTCTTTTTGGTCTCGACGAAGTTTCCCACGTGGGCTTCCTCTCCGATCACGCTGTCGGGTCGCAGGTGAGCGAACGGCCCGATCTGCGCGGCGCGTCCGACCCGCGCCGAAGTGAGCACTGAGTACGGCTTGAGGTGCGCGCCCGGCTCCACGATCGAATCGGTCACCACGCACCCCACGTCGATGCGCGCCCCCTCGCCGATCCGCGTCTGACCCCGCAGCACTACGCCCGCCTCAATGACCGCATCGGCCTGCACCTCGACCATGTCGTCGATCACTGCGCCCTGCCGCACCGTGGCCCCCTCGAGGCGGATCCGGCGCACAATGCGTGCGATCATGCGCTCTTCGGCTTCGGCGAGCTGCGCCCTGTCGTTGACCCCGACGAGGTTGTCCGGCGCGCCCGGCACGTCGATGACGCCGCCTCGCCGCACGGCCATCTCGACCAGGTCCGTGAGGTAGTACTCGCCCTGAGCGTTTTTGTTCTCGAGACGCCCCAATCCCTCGCGCAGGAAGTCCTCCCGCACGCAGTACATGCCGGGATTCACCTCGTCGATGCTGCGCTCCCCTTCGCTCAGGTCGCGGTCCTCGCGCACGCCGATCACTCGATGGTTCGTATCACGAAGGATCCGGCCGTAACCGCCCGGAGCGGCGACCCGGCAGGTGAGCATGGCGAGCGGCGCCTGCGGGTTGGCCCGCGCAGCCGCGCAGAGCCTGCGGAGGTCGTCGACCACGACCAGCGGAGTGTCTCCGTAGACCACGACGACGTAGCCCGCATCGGCTGGGATGAGGGGGAGCGCCTGCATGGCCGCATGCCCGGTTCCGAGCTGAGGCGACTGGGTCGCGAACGAGACGCGTTCGCCGAAGGCGCCGCCGAGGTACGCCTCGACCGCTTCGCGGCCGCGTCCGACCACGACGACGGCATGGTGGGCACCGGTGTCGAGGGCTGCGGCGACGGGGTAGTGGACGAGAGGGCGTCCGGCGACGGGGTGAAGGACCTTGGGGGAAGCGCTCTTCATGCGCTTTCCGAGGCCGGCGGCGAGGACGACGGCAACCAGTTCGCTCATAGCACCACGCGCTAACGCACTGGCGCGGCCGGGGAAAGAGCGCAGTTGGAAGCGGGCGACAGGAAGGGAAACGAGGGGGCGGCGGGCTCCGGGCACCGCGCTGCGTCATGGCGGCAGCGCGCTGCGGCGTGTCCGGTGGCGCGAGAACGCATTGCGCCGTGCCCGCGGATTCGGTTGATTCCATCACAAAGGAGCGGCTTCGCGAAGGATTCTGAGTTCTAATAAAGAGTCGATCCAATTGCGCCGAGGTTGCTGACGTGAGGCACAGGGGTTCGTGGGCCATCGCAGCGGTAGTGGGCTTCAGTGCCGTGGCCTGCTCGGGCAACTTCGACTCCACACGCGCAGCGCGCCCCTTTGCAGATCGCGCCTCTCTCGGCCAGGAGATCTTCGGCGCGCTGTGTGATCGCGTCGGGGCCAGCGCCCTCGCCGAAGACCTCAGCGGCGACTCGTACCGTGCCGTGTGTCATCCGGACGACCAGGGCGGCTACGCGGACCAGGTGGATCCGTCGCTGCTGCCCCCAGTGTCCGGCTCCGCGGCGCTGCATCGCAGGCTCGCGGTCGCAAAGCTCGAAGCGCTCGCACGCCACCGCGCGGACCTGATTCGTTCTTTTGACGTCGTCATCCCCGACATCGAGATCGAAGATCCCCACGCGCGGGCCGGGATGCCGGACAAGGTGCGGTTGCACGACGCCGTGCGGGTGCTGATGAAGCGGCTCTCGCCGCTGTACGACTCCAATCCGCTGGCGTCGGCCGACCAGCCGGCGCAGCCTCTCATTCCAGCAGGGACCCAGGCGGTGGCGCGCGCCCTCGATGCGCTCGCGGCGTCGCCGCAGGCCCAGGCATCGCTCGCGCGCTTCGGCGGGCGCAAAGGCTATCGCCCCTCGGAGATTGCCCTGGGCGTGCTCAAGCCGGTGCTGAGCTACCCGGACCTCCGCGGCTTCGTGCGGCAATCGGTGCGTGTGCTCGCGCCCACCGGCCCGGCGCGACCCGAGTTCGAGCAGCTACTGCGTGCGACGCAGGAGGAGCTGCTCGACGCGCGACCGTCGGTGATGCCAGAGCCTCTCGTGGTCGCCGATCCGTTCGGCATCGCGCAGCCGAATCGTCCGCGAGATGCCGTCGAGATCGCCCAGCTCATGCTGCTGTCGTCCGACCCGGCGTTCGCGTTCGCCAACGCCGCGCCGGCGCCGATCGTGCAGCGTGATGCTCGCGGCTTCGCGGTGGTGAACGGCAGCCGTCTCGGGGAGCCGGGGACGGTTCCGGCTCCGTTCTCGGACCTGTTCCACGATGGTCCGAACGGTCCGGAGCCGGGGGCCGACGGCATGGCGGACGTCGATGCGTTCGGCAGGTTCATCGACGCCGATGGCAACCCGGTGGAGGTGGACCTTCCCTTTGACGCGCCGGGAACGGTGCGGGTGCGCCCGGGGGATTCGCTGGGCAGGGCACTGCTGGCCGACGGTCGTCCGGCTTTCGAGTACTTCGACACGCAGCAGACGATGGCTGCGAGTCTGGCGCGGGATGTCCGCGCGTTGGCCGATCCGGTGGAGGCCAACGATCACGAGACGCTGCTCAATACGCTTGCAGGCGCATACCTGCTCCTCGGCGATCGGGTGGACGGGGCCAAGGCGACGTACGAGGGGGGGCGGGAGCTCAGCTACCGCAAGTTCGACGCCAAGACCTCGCCGCTGGTGGATCTGGCGTGGGCAGCGGGGCAGGTGCTCTCGGATCCCGAGAGCGACGACTACCTGCAGATGGCGATCGACCTTCTGCAGAACCACGAGCAGGATGTTGCGCGGCTGGTGGGGGTGGGGCTGGAGCTCAAGCGCATCGCGGACGAGCACGCCGAGGCGGGGATTCCTGCGACGAGCACGTTGTGGGACGAGCTGGCGGAGGACTTCGCGCGGCTCGTCGAAGTGGGGCCGGCGGACGGCGATCCGAATGGCCGTTCGCTGCTCGAGGATCTGCTGGTGGCGTTGGCCGACGATCGCTCGCTGCTGCTGGCCGGAGCGTATTCGAACTTCTTCAAGTACCGCGACCGCGTGTCGTACGATCCGGACGACATCAACGGGTTCACGTTGAACCTGGAGTCGAACGACGGGAAGCAGCCTCACGTCCCGGTGGATCGGAGCAGTCCCGACTCGGCGTTCAACCGGAGCGCGTTCCAGCGGAGTCTGCAGATCATCTACGACACGACGGGGACGACGGCGTGCAACAAGAAGGGTGCGACGGTGCACCTGGTGGCGGGAGTGCTGGGGCTGACGGTGCCTGCGGACTACCCGAGCGACGCGTTGTTCAACGTGCTGTGCCCGAACACCAAGCAGAGCGTGGTGGAGGAGTGTTCGGTGTACGAGGTCAACAACCTCGCGCACTTCTACGTGCAGGCGCAGCTCGAGACCGATCCCAATCCTCCGGCCGACTTCGTGAACCGTCACAAGGCCACGCTGGTGGTCAAGGACCCGTGCCTGCAGAGCCTGGGCAACCTGACCGACATGGATGCGACCTTCGAGGCCTCCAGCGGGCTCAAGGGCCTGACCACGCATCCGACGCACACCGCGATGTCGCGTCTGGTGTTCTTCGGCAGCGACTCGTGGAGCCTGCCGATGCCGGATCTGGATCCGAGCCGCAACGGCACCAACTCCCAGCTCAACCTGTTCCTTGCAGACCTGCAGGATCCGATCGGGTCGCCGCTCTGTCCGAAGAGCCCGTCGTCGGGGCTCAACAAGTGCCTGAACGCGGAGGACACGCTGCGGGTACGCGACGCCGCGACGATTTTCTTGTGGGAGCACTTCGACTTCAACCAGGCGATGCGTCCGCTATTGCGCGCCTTCTACGACCACGATCGTGAGGACCTGTTCACCGATCTGGTCGCCACGCTGCACCGGCACATGGCGAGCAAACAGCATGGTCCCGAGTGCGAGAAGAAGGGGACCTGGCGCCGCGACGCTCCGGACTTCAACGCGAAGTACTGCGCCGAATCCGGCGTCGTGAGCTACGAGCCGATGCTCGCTCGCCAGCTCGTCACCGACCTCATCCCCGCAGCCCATCGCATCTCCAAGGTCCTCCTCGACCAGCGCGTCCAGAGCCATCGCTACCGAAAGGGCAACAACTGGCCCGTCACCGAGCGTCGCGGCTCCGAAGTCGCTGCGAGCATGGTGCGCGCCCTGTTCAGCACGGACTACGCCTCGAAGCGTCAGCTCACCGACCGCAGCGGCAAGAAGTCCACGTACTGGAGCGACGGCGTGACGGTGAAGGCGCAGACGACGCCGTTCGATTTGGTTGCCAACGCGCTCGACGGGATGGATGCGCGGTTCGAGTCCGCCAAGGGATTCACGCCCGAGGAGCGAGCAGATCGACGCGCCCGCTGGCTGAAGGCCCGGTCGCAGTTGGTGGATCAGTTCCTGGCGGTGGACGGGATGGGAACGAACGCGAAGTTCCGCAATCCTGCCGTGGCGAAGGTTCTGCTGCGGGCGGTGTCCGCGCTGCGTGAGCAGCTCAACGCCCAATGCCCCACGCGCGAGGTGGGCGGCGGCTGCACGTGGGCGCGCTTCGAGCTTGCCTCCAAGACCGCAGAGCTCATCGAGGACCCCCTGTTCGCCGCGATCGCGGACCTGCTCGACAAGCTCCGCGCAGACCACGCCCACGCGCAGATCGAGTACGTCCTGCAGTACCTGCTCGACTTCGTCGACGACTCCGAAGAGATGCGTGCCGTGCTCGCGACCTCCACCGACCTGGTGCAGATGCTGCGCGACGGGCAGACGCTTCCGCCGGTGCTCAACGTGCTCGCGCAGCTCGCCGCTCCCGAGGGTGAAGCGAAGCCGGGGCAGGTCTCCGCTGCGGGCGCCGCCGACATTTCCCTGCAGATCCTGCAGGTCATGACCCTCGAGCCCGACGAGACGGTGGACCCCGATCACGCCACGGAGTTCGACCGCTACCATGTCGTCGAGCGGCTGCTCGCGAACCTGGTCAAGCCCCTCGAGGAAGGGAAGCCTTCCAAGACGCCGCTCGAGGTGTTCGTGGATGCGGCTGCGGACGTGAACCGGATCGACAGCTCGGACGAGGGACCGCTTTCGGCCGACGACTACGGGAACATCGCGCGATCGTTGAGCGATCTGCTGACGGATCCGAGCCGTGGGATGGAGCAGTTCTACACGGTGGTTCGAGGCAGGACCGGGGACTGATGCGCGAGCGGCCCAGAGCGATGCGCCGGGCGCAGACGTGTGCACTTGCGATTGCCGCGCTGCTCTGCGCCTCGCGTGCGGAGGCGGGCGGTCTGTTCTTCTCCGACCGCGGCGTGCGTCCCATGGGCAGGGGTGGCGCGTTCGTGGCAGGCGCCGACGATCTCGGTGCGATCTACTACAACCCGGCCGGGATCCTCGAGGCCGGCAACCAGGTGCTCGTGGATGCGAGCGCGATGGTCTTCCACTCGCGCTACACCCGCGTGGCCCGCGTGCGCCAGTACGACCCCAACACCGGCGAGCCCACCGGACAAGCCTGGGATCGCACGTTCCCCGCCGTGAACGGAGACTCCCAGATCGTTCCGATCCCCACCCTCGCCATCAGCAACTCCTTCGGCATCGACAAGGCGATGTTCGCCCTCGGTGCGTACTCGCCCTACGCCGCCGGGCCCCGCTATCCGGAGACCGTCGCAGGTCAGGCCAACCCCGGTCGCTACATGTTGCTCAACATGGACGGCTCGGCGCTGATCACTCCCGGTGTCTGGGCCGCCTACGCCCCGCTGCCCTGGCTCTCGGTCGGCCTCGGCTTTCAGATGCTCGTCGGCAAGTACAAGACCGTGACCATGATGACCACCTGCCTGCCCGACCGCTTCATCTGCGCCGCCGAGCAGCAGGACTTCGACTCCACGACCCAGCTTTCGGTCGGACCGATCTTCGCCCCCGGCGGTAATGCCGGCGTGATCCTCAAGCCGTCCGACAACTTTCGCATCGGTGCCTCGTTCCAGCTCCCGTTCCACATCGACTCCGACGCGACCGTCCAGGTCAGGCTCCCTTCCACCGCGTACTTCGACAACGCGTGGCAGCAGGGCGACAAGCTCCGCGTGAAGATGACCTTCCCCGCCATCCTGCGTTTCGGAGTCGAGGCCCGCGAGCTGTTGCCTCGCACACGCACCGAGCTCGCCTGGGTCTACGAGCGATGGAGCTCCCACGATCGGATCACGGTCTCGCCCCAGGACATCTACCTGCGCGACGTCGAGCTCTTCCCGCCGCAATACAGGGTCGGCGATGTCGCCGTCCCCCGCAACTTCAAGGACACCTGGTCGCTGCGCTGGGGACTCGAGCACTGGGAGAAGCTCGGCGACGGCTACCAGATCGATCTGCGCATGGGCGTCATGTACGAGAAGAGCGCCATCCCCTCGCCGTACCTCACCACGCTCACGCTCGATCTCGACAAGGTCATCGTCGGACTCGGCACCAGCGTGCACCTTCACAAGACGTGGCGGGTGGATCTGCTCTACGCGCGGGTGTTCGGCTTCTCGCGCAAAGTGTCCACCGACGAGGCGCGGTTCGGGATGATCAACCCCGTGCGATCCACGCCCGCCGACTATCCCGACTACGTGAACGCCGGCAAGTACGAGGCGAGCGCGCACCTGCTGGGGCTCGGCCTCGCTGTCAACTACATGTGAAGCGCTCCGCGGTCGGCGTCAGTTCTTGTTGCCCTCGGCTACCAGCTTCCACTTCGCCGTGGACTTGCAGTCGCCCTGGCCGAGCTTCACGTTCACCATCACCCATCGGTCGTCGTCGGCGCCGTTGGGCACCGAACCCTCTCCCCACTCGAGCGCAACCACGTCGGGCGTGCCTGCCGGCTGAAGCGAGAAGTCGCTGGCGTCCGTGCACTCCACAACGTCGTCGTCGGCGTTGTGATAGACGTACATGTTGAAGTTCGTGCCCGTGGGCGACGTGAGCGTGAACTTGACCTTGAGCTTCACGCCGCCCCAGAGGCTCTCGTCGGTCTCGCGCACGCGTACCTTGACCCATGCCTCGGTCGAGCCCTGCGCCTGCACCGCGTCGGATCCTTGATCTCCGCTGACTTCTCCCATGTCCGTGGCGCCCGAGCAGGTCGTGCTCGACGTGCAGGGGATCGTGGCGGAGCCGCCCGATCCCCCTGTGCCCGCGGAGCCACCGGTGCCGGCGCTGCCTCCCTTGCCGGTGCTGCCGCCGCCGCCGCTGCTGCCGCCACTGCCGCCCTTGCCCGCATCGACCGATCCCGCGGAACCGTCGAGGGATGCGTCGCCCGTCGATGCATCGCCCGGCCCCGAACCGCCCGCCCCACCCGCATCTCCGGCATCGCTCGGCTTCACATCCACCGATGCGTCGTCCGGATCCTCGGAGCCGTCGGCGTCTG
>CAYMUE010000025.1:0-4260 GCA_964393505.1 uncultured Polyangiaceae bacterium | reverse complement strand
CTCGGCTTCACATCCACCGATGCGTCGTCCGGATCCTCGGAGCCGTCGGCGTCTGCATCGGGACGATGTCCCAGGATGATGGGGCCAGGCTCGCCATCGCCGCAACCGGCGAGGACAGCGATCGCAAGGAAGCCAGGGAGAATCCTGCTCGGGAAGCGCATGGTGCTGCTGAAGGCTAGCCCAGATGTCGGGCACCCGCCAGAGCGCGGCACGACGCACAGAGGATCATGGCTCGGAGGCCGAGCCCGTTGAACGAGTGGATCGGGGAGGGATCAAACGGCGGAGAGGGCTTCGACGAGGCGGTCGAGGTCTTCGCGGGTGTGCTTCTCGGTGACCGAGACGAGCAGCTCGTCGGCGCGACCGGGGAAGAACGTGGACAGGGGTACGCCGGCGAGGATGTCCTTGCGAGCGAGGGTCTCGGTGAGCGCCTTGGCGTTGCCGCCGGGGACGCGTACGAGGAACTCGTTGAAGGTGGGCGCGGCGGGGTAGACGAGGGAGAAGCCGGGCAGCGCGGCGATGTGCTTCTTGAGGTACTCGGCTTTGGCGTGGCACTGCCTGGCGACTTCGACGAAGCCGCTCTTGCCGAGCAGGCACATGCGGATGGTGAGCGCGAGAGCGATGAGCCCCTGGTTGCTGCAGATGTTGCTGGTCGCGCGCTCGCGTCGGATGTGCTGCTCGCGGGTGGCGAGGGTGAGCACGAAGCCGCGAAGGCCGTTCTTGTCCACCGTCTCTCCGACCAGGCGGCCGGGGATCTCCTGCAGATACTTGCGGTCGTCGCGGCAGGCGAACAGTCCGACGCCGGGGCCGCCGAACTGGGGCGGGACGGCGATGGGCTGGCCCTCGGCGACGGCGATGTCCACTCCGAGAGCGCCCGGCGGCTCGAGCAGAGCGAGGGCGTAGGGGTCCGGGGTGACCGTGACGAGCAGCGCGCCGCAGGCATGAACGCGCTCGGCGAGCTTGGGGATGTCGGCGACGCAGCCGAAGAAGTTGGGATAGCCGACGATGACGGCGGCGGTCTGGTCGCAGAGCTTGTCGCCGATGGACTGCACGCACGTCATGCCATCGGTGCCCAGGTCGGTGCGGATGATCGAGTCGCCCGCGTCGTCGGTGCCCGAGATGTAGGTCTCGATCGTGCGGATGGCGTCGGGATGGACGCCGTTGCAGACGATGACGTGGTGGCGCTTGGTGATGCGCTTGGCCATGAGAGCGGCTTCTGCGGCGGCGCTGGCGACGTCGTACATCGACGCGTTGGCGACGGGCATGCCGAGCAGCTCGCTGACGATGGTCTGGAACTCGAAGATGGCCTGCAGGGTGCCCTGGGCGACCTCGGGCTGGTAGGGGGTGTAGGCCGTGTAGAACTCGCTGCGGAGCAGGAGCTGGTCCACGGCCGGAGGGATGTGGTGGTCGTAGGCGCCAGCACCGAGGAACGAGAGCATGGCAGCGCCGGCGTTCCTGTCGGCCAGGTCGGTCATGTGGCGCATGAGGGCCGGCTCGCTCAGGGCGGGATCCATGGCGAGGGGACGGCCGAGGCGCGCCTCGACGGGGATGGGTTCGAAGAGCTGATCGACGTTCTGCACGCCGATTGTGCGCAGCATCTGCTCGATCTCTTGGGGAGTATGCGGCAGGTATCGCATCAGGGGACCTCGGGGGGGGCGGAGTTGAACGACGCGGAGCCGAGGCTCAGTGAGCCGACGCCTCGACGTGGGTGACGTAGGCGTCGTGCGAGAGGAGCTTTTCGAACTCAGCGGGGTTCGAGGGCTCGATGGCGATCATCCAGGCCTTGCCGTAGCAGTCCTCGTTGACGAGCTCGGGCTGCTGGTCGAGGTCGGCGTTGACGCGGGTGATCTTGCCCGAGACGGGGGCGAACAGATCGCTGAGCGTCTTGACCGACTCGATGGTTCCGAAGCTCTTGCCCTCGGTGATCGTGTCACCGACCTTGACGTCGAGGTTGACGAGGGTGATGTCGCCGAGCTGCTCCACGGCGAAGCCGCTCACACCGACGAGGATTTCCTTGCCGTCCTTGCGCGCCCACTCGTGGTCCTTGGTGTATCGGCGATCGGTCGGGAAATCGTGGCTCATGGCATCTCCTGGCGGCGGTGCAGGCCGCAATGAATCCTTGGTTAGGAAGCCCTCTTGTAGAAGGGGACCTTCACGACGACGGCATCGACGGCCTTACCGCGGCAGTCGACCTTGAAGGTGGTTCCGATCTTGGTCATGTCGGCCGGCAGGTAGCCGAGGCCGATGCTCTTGCCGAGGGTAGGGGAGGGGGAGCCGCTGGTGCACACACCCACGGGCTTGCCCAGCATGTCGAGCAGCGGATAGCCGTGGCGCGCGATCCCTCGCCCGGTCATCTCGAACCCCACGATCTTCCTGGGAAGGCCCTGCTCCTTGATCTTCTTCAGCGCCGCCTTGCCGAGGAAGTCCGACGCCTTGTCGAGCTTCACGATCCAGGCCAGCCCCGCCTCGAGCGGGTTGGTCGTCTCGTCGATGTCGTTGCCGTACAGCGACAGGCGCGCTTCCAGACGCAGCGTGTCGCGGCAGCCGAGGCCCGCGGGCTCGATCCCGAAAGCCTTCCCGGCCTCCATGATCGCACCCCACACCTTCACCGCATCCGCGTTCGGCATGAAGATCTCCACCCCGTCCTCGCCCGTGTACCCCGTGCGCGCTACGGTGGTCGTGGCGCCAGCGAGGACCGCTCCACGCAGCCCGAACGAAGGGAGCTTCGCGATGTCGGGACCGTCGCCGCCGAGCTTCGCGAGGATGTCCATCGCCTTCGGTCCCTGCAGAGCCAGCAGCGCCGTGTCGAACGTCTCGTCGCGGAACTCGCAGTGCCCTTCGCACGCCTTGCGGAAGTGCTCCGACATCTTCGCGTGATTGGAGGCGTTGCACACCACCATCCAGCGCGTCGCCGTGTGACGGTACACGAGCAGATCGTCGAGGATCGTGCCGCGCTCGTTGCATCCGCAGGTGTACATCGCCTGGCCGTCACCGAGCTTGCTCGCGTCGGACGTGATCAGGTAGTCGACCACGGCGCCCGCGTGCTCTCCAGTGAGCAGCAACTCGCCCATGTGACTGACGTCGAACATGCCCGCACGGGTGCGGACCGCGACGTGCTCGTCGGTGATGCCCTTGTACTGCACCGGCATTTCGTAGCCGGCAAAGGGCACGATGCGTCCACCGAGCTTGACGTGCTCGGCGTACAGGGGTGTTCGGCGAAGCGTCTCAGGATGAGTATTCACGGGACCGATCTACCCCTGCGGACCGCCGCTGTCACCACCCGCCGAGCCGTTCCGCCGACGCTGCGGTTCGAGCGGGCTTTTCGGCACCGAACCGGGCAACGGACGCCTACTCGTAGCTGGTCGGGTCGAGCAGCTTCCCTGCCGGGTCCCGCCCGAACCTCTTCCACCGTTCCTCGGGTGTCGCGTTCGGATCGGCCTTGGGCGGCGCCAGGTTCTTGACCACCAGCATCGCCGACTGCTCCTGGACGATGACCTCGACACGCACGGATCGGCCCGAGGAGTCACCCACGACCTGCGCGCGATCGAACACGGTGCGGGCAGCCCCCAGCTCGACGGTGTCGACGACGAGGTGCTTGCGCACGTAGTTGGCGAGACGCTCGGGAGGGATGGCTCCGACAGCCTGCACCTCGTCGGGGCCGTCGTAGATGATCTTCATTCCTCGAGGGATCGGCAGCGCGAAGGCCTTGCGATCGCCCTCGGGGATCTCAAGCGGGTCGAGGCGGTCGGACCTGGATGGCGCGGGCGAAGGCGCCGGTCCAGCGTCGGACGAAGGAGGCGCCGGTCGCGAGCATGCCGCCGCCTGAGCGCCGAAGAGCGCAAGCAGAAGCAGAGCGCAGCACGTGGGGAGCGCAGACATGGGGGACACGCGGAGGCTCACCTTACCAGCGCAGCAGGCGATGCGCGAGAGCGAGGCAGGTGGGCTGGAGGAGTCGGACAAGCGGGGCTACTCGAGGATGGATGCCCACGAGTCGATGAGGACGGCGACCGAGGGGGGAGGCAAGGGGGTGCGGGTGACCTTGGTCTCGGTGCCGGCGAGCTTGGCGCCGCCCTGGATCACGAGCTGGTAGACGGCAGGGCTGCTGCTGCTGATGGTCGTGTGGGAGCCGAAGCCGAGGAACGGATCCCCCGAGGCGGCCGAGGTCGTGTAGCAGGAGGGTTTCTGCGTGACGCCGACACCGAACGGGATCGAGCCTTCCCCGAGCAACTGGTAGCGCGTGTACAGCGCCGGATTCTGTGCGCC
>CAYMUE010000024.1:0-54400 GCA_964393505.1 uncultured Polyangiaceae bacterium | reverse complement strand
TCGTCTGGGAGGAGGGAGGCCGCACGCCCGACGTGGTGATCGAGATCACGTCGCCGTCCACCGAGGAGGTGGATCGAGGGGAGAAGAAGCGGATCTACGCGCGCATCCTGCACACGGCGGAGTACTTCCTGTACGACCCGTTCGAGAAGCGTCTCGAGGGGTACCGTCTTGATCTCCAGAGCGGCGAGTACGAGCCGATGATCCCGGATGGGCGGGGCTGGTATCGGAGCAAGAAGCTGGGGCTCTGGCTCGGTGTGCAGCGAGGCACGTATCACGGGCGGGACGAGCTGTGGTTGCGCTGGATCGACGATGACGGACGCGCCCTGCCGATCGGCACCGAGCAGGCTGCCGAGGAACGCGCCAAGGCCGAAGAGGAGCGAGCCAAGGCCGAAGAGGAGCGAGCCAGAGCCGATGAGTCCGAGTCCAGGGCCGAGCGCGCCGAATCCAGGGAGCAGCAGGCCCAGGAGCGCGTCCGCATCGCCGCGCGGGCGCTCCTCGCCACCGGCCAGTCACCCTCCGACGTTGCGTCGTTGCTCGGGATCAGCGTCGACGAGCTCGGCAAGTAGCAGCGCGTAGAAGAGACTGCTGCTTGCCCGTGCCACGGACCGGACCACCTCGGAAGAGCGCGCAGAGCGCCGGAACGGGCACGCGCACGCGCACGTGCACGTCGAACCAGCACGTGGGGGGAAAGCGATGCCGATGGGGATTCGGACTCGCGGGCGGGTTGTGCACGGGCTGCTCAACCGTTGAGAGCGCGATGCGCGACGCAGAGCCCGGCATCGCGAGAAGCAGGAGGAATGTCCAAACGATCGGCTGGCACCCCGGTTGCTGTGATGCGCAGGACCCAACCGGAGGTGCTCCATGCTTCGCAGAACGAATCGGCTCGTCTTCGCCTCTCTTGCCTCGTTGATGTTCGTCGGGTGCGGCGGAGGTGACGACGAAGCGGACCTGACGGGAACTGGTGGGACCGGACAGTCGGACGCGGCATCGGACACGAGCACCGGAGGCAAGGCCGGCAGTGGTGGCAGCGCCGGCACCGCAGGCACGGCGGGGATGGGGGGCAGTGCGGGAACGGCAGGCAGCGCCGGGTCGGACGCTGGCGACGACGCGGCGCCGGACGTCGCGGCCGACGCGGCGCCGGTCTGCACGAAGGGGGACTTCAAGTGCGACGGCGACGTGCTGCAGACCTGCACCGAAGATGGTTCGCAGTTCCTCAACGTGGCGACCTGCAAGGCGGGGCTGTGCGACGCTCCGGGCAAGCAGTGCGACAACTGCGTCGCGAAGGAGACCAAGTGTCTGACCGATTCCCGGCTGCAGACCTGCAGCGATGACGGCCAGATGGTGACCGAAGCCGATTGCCCCGGAGGCGCGAAGTTCTGCGCCGTGTCGGGCGGAGTCGCGAAGTGCCTCGAGTGCACCAAGACCGCCGACTGTGCCGTCTCGACGAGCGAGTGCCTGATGGCAGCGTGCGGCACCGATGGCACCTGCGGCACCGTCCCGGTCGCCGCCGACACGCCGTGCGGCGCAGTGGGCGCGGGCGGCAAGTGCGATGGCGCGGGCGTGTGCCGATACTGCAGCGCGGGCCAAGTGCGGTGCAGCGGTCTGACCCCGGAGACGTGCGACGCCGAGGGGCAGTGGATTGCGGGCGTCGCGTGCGGCGGCAACGAGCCGCTGTGTCTGGGCGGGGCCTGTGTGCAGTGCGTGTCCGCAGGAGATTGCCCGGCGTCGTCGAACGAGTGCGTGCAGCCCGCGTGCGACGCGGTGAACGCCTGCGGATACACTCCGAAGGCGACCGGCACGGTCTGCGGCAACGGGCTCGGCAAGTGCGACGGAGGAGGGCAGTGCAACGTGTGTACGCCGGGGACCGCGATCTGCAACGGCAACGTGCCGCTGGTGTGCGGCGTGAACGGGCAGTATGCAGCGCAGCCGGCGTGCAGCGGAGCGACGCCGAACTGCGACGCGGCGACGGGAACCTGCGTGCAGTGCACGACTGCCACGCAGTGCGCGGTGGGCAACGAGTGTCTCACGGCCTCGTGCACGGCCAACACCTGCGGATACCAGCCCAAGCCCTCGGGAACCGCGTGCACCGGCGGAACTTGCAGCCCCCTCGGAACTTGCCAGGCGTGTACGCCGGGAGCGGTGAAGTGCGTCGGGGAGGGCGTGCAGACCTGCAACAGCAGCGGGCAGTACGACCCGGTCGTCGCCTGCGTGGCGCCCAAACCGTACTGCGACGATGCGACGACGAGCTGCGTCGAGTGCGAGACCGCGGGGCAATGCCCGACAGCGACCAACGAGTGTCTGGTGGCGACTTGCACCGGGTCGGCCTGCGGCTTCGCGCCGAAGCCGGCGGACACGAGCTGCGCGGGGGGCACGGGCAAGTGCAACGGAGCTGGGCAGTGCAACGTGTGCACGCCGGGCACCCGGATCTGCAACGGCAACGTGCCGCTGCTGTGCGAGTCCAACGGGCAATACGCGCCGCAGCCCGCGTGCAGCGGAGCCACGGCGAACTGCGATCCGGCGACGGGGACTTGCGTGCAGTGCACGGTGGCGAGCCAGTGCCCGGCTTCGGGCAACCCGTGTCTGGACGCGGTGTGCAACAGCAACACGTGCGGCTTCGCGCCGAAGCAGCTCGGAGCGGCCTGTCCGGGCGGAACCTGCAGCGGCAGTGGCGTGTGCTGGGCGTGCACGCCGGGCACGGAGGTGTGCAGCGGCAATGGCGTGCTGACGTGCAACGTCAACGGGCAATACGACCCGATCGCGAGCTGCGTGGCCCCGAAGCCCTACTGCGAACCCGGGAGCGTGGAGTGCGTGGAGTGCATGACCGCCGGGCAGTGCACCACGCCGGTGAATCCTTGTTTGCAGGCGACGTGCGCGGGCAACGCGTGCGGAATCGGGAACAAGGCCGACGGGACCTCGTGTGCGGTGGCGAGTGACACCGGGACGTGCAGCGCGGGCAACTGCCGGGTGTGTACGACGGGTGCGAAGAGGTGCAAGACGGGAGTGACCAACGTCGCGCAGACGTGCGATGCGAATGGGCAGTGGCAGGATTCGGAGACGTGTTCGGGGGGGACGCCGACTTGCACCCTAGGCGAATGCACCGGGGGCTGTCATGCACTCCAGTTCGATGGAGTCAATGACATCGTGACCGTTCCACAGAGTACTGCGTTCAGTTACTCGGGCAACTTCACCGTGGAAGCATGGATTCTTCCCAAGGTGGGCACGCAGTATCAGCGCATCCTGGCACACGACTCATCGAGTGACCCCCTGATCTATACAGGGTGGGAGCTTGACCTGCAGTATGGTGCCAATGTTCGATTTCAGTTCAATCAGGATGGGGCAAAGACCGTCGCCGCTCCCGTATCGCTTGGGGCATGGCATCACGTGGCAGGCGTCTACGAAGTCTCCGGCACGATGTCACTGTACGTGGACGGATCCAAGGTCGCCACGAAGATCCCGATTAGCTACTCTGGAACCACAACGGACAAGCCGCTCGGACTTGGCAATTTGGCTGAGGTGCTCACCGCTTACCCCTGGGCCGGCTCGATTGGACCAACACGGATCAGCAGTGTGGCTCGCTACTCCGCCTCGTTTACTCCCACATGGGGATGGGCAGCGGATGCCAGCACCATCGGAGTCTGGAACATGACGGAGGGCGCTGGGACGACGCTCGGGGACAGCTCTGGTGGCAACCACAACGGAACGATTGCCGGCCCGGTCTGGAACCAGATCACATGCCCGACCCCGCCGCCTCCAACCTGGAAGCTCATGGGCACGAAGTCCGCCCAGGTCATGTTCGGTTCGTGCGGTCAGACCGAGACCAAGACGATCACGTGCACCACAGGCAATCTCGGCTCCGAAGTCCGAATCTACAACAACAACGAAGTGGAGCTCAAGCCGGGCACGGAAGACACCGGTGCCTACCAGGGTATGTCCGCCACGGTCAACGGCGCGACCATGTCACTCACCGGAAGAACCGGCTGCGGCGGTGACAACCTCCAGACCCAGACCGTGACCTACTACGTCTGCGGCTACTGAGCCCCCGTCTCCAACTGGCCTTCACGTGCGTGTTCGTTCGGCGTGCGCGTGCGCGATCTGCTCCGACCCCGGACCTCGCGTTCTGCCTTGCTCCGAGCCGCGATGAGGCGCGCGGCCGCCACCTGGGGCGCAAGCCAACTGCGCGCAATCGCCTCGCGGTGCTCGCGGCACCGGACATGCACAGGCCTCGCGAGCGCGCCGGCAGTCGGCCGTATTGGACGACCGCGAGGCTGCGCACTATTCTCGCGGAATGACCGCGGAGTCCAATCTCGAGCACGGTGGTGAGGTGGCTGCTCGGGCTCCGCGTGGAGGAGCTGGCAGAGCCATGAAGTGGGTCGTGAGCGGAGGGACCGGATTCATCGGAACCGCGCTGGTCCGATCACTCGAAGCCGCAGGCCATGAGGTCGTGGTGCTCTCGCGCCGGGCGGGCCGATCCGAGGGCAGGACGCGGCAGGTGGCCTGGACTCCCGGCGAGGCCGGGCCGTGGATGAGCGAGCTCGACGGCGCCGACGTCGTGGTGCACCTCGCCGGCGCGGGCGTCATGGACGAGCGTTGGAGCGCGGAGCGACTCGAGGAGATCCGCAGGACCCGCGTGGAGCCCGGGCGCCTGATCGCAGAGGCGATCGCCGGCGCCAGCCATCGCCCGCGCGTGCTCGTCAGCGGCTCCGCGGTGGGCATCTATGGGATGCGTATGGACGACACGCAGCTCGCGGAGGAGACTGCCGCGGGCTCCGACGTGCTCGCGAAGATCTGCGTCGAGTGGGAGCAGTGCGCGGACAGCGCACGTGCCGCGGGCGTGCGCGTCGTTCATCCGAGAACCGGCATCGTGCTCGGGACCGAGGGCGGAGCGCTCGCGAAGATGCTCCCGGCGTTCAAGGCCTTCGTCGGCGGGCCGCTCGGGTCGGGACGGCAATGGGTCCCGTGGGTGCACCGCGACGACGTCGTGGGCGCGATCACCTTCGCGGCGGAATGCGATCGGATTGTCGGCCCCTTCAACGTGACCGCGCCGTCGCCGGTGCGCATGCGCGAGCTTGCGCATGCGATCGGACGCGTGCTGCGGCGTCCCAGCGTCCTGCCCGTGCCCGCTGCCGCGCTGCGGCTGATGCTCGGTGGTGGCGCCGAGGCGCTGCTCACGGGCCAGCGCGCGATTCCCGCGAAGCTCCTGGAAGCGGGATACCCCTTCCGATTCCCAGCGCTCGAGGACGCGTTGCGGGACTTGCTCCGGCGGTAGCCCCGGCGTCGAGTCCCGGCCCGCTGGTCAACGCAGCCCTGCTCGTCTCTGCCCCTTCCGGTCTCCGTCGGTTCATTCCATCATGCCCTCGCATGGAGCTCCCCCCGATCGGAACCATCACCGTTGAGCTCACCCGTCGCTGCCACCGTCGTTGCAGCTTCTGCTACGTCACCGGTCGCACCGCGGCGGATGACTCGCGTGACGATGAGCTGCCCGTCGATGTGATCGGCCCGGCCGTGGCGAAGCTCGTCCGCGACACCGGATGCAGGCGCCTTCAGCTCAGCGGAGGCGAGCCGCTGCTTCGTCCCGACCTGCTCCCTCTCATCGACGCGTTTCGGTCGTCGGGAGCTTCGGTCTCGATCATCACCGACGGGGCGCACCTGGATGCCGAGCTGGCGCGCGAGCTCGCCGACCGCCACGTGGGCCCGATCCAGCCGACGCTGCTGGCCGGCAGCGCGGCCATTCACGACCACATGCGAGGAGAGGGCGCCTTTGCCGCCACCGCTCGCGCCATCGCGATCGGGTCGCGAGCCGGCCTCGAGGTCGTGGTCTGCATGGTGATCACGCGTCTCAACTGGGAGGAGTCGGCCCGTGTCGCCGAGCTCGCCTTCGCGCTCGGGGCACGAAGGTTCGCGCTGAGCAGGCTCTGTCCGGCGGGCGCAGCGCGCCCGTCCTACGACTCGCTGATGCCCGACGCGGCGCAAGTCCGTCGAGCGACGGAGTTCGCTGCGGCGATGTGCCGATCGCTTCGCCTCCCCCTTGCCGCTGCCGTCGCCGTCCCGTCCTGTGTCTGGTCCGATCCCGACACCCCTCCGCTGTCGGTCGGCGTCTGCTCGATCATGGGACCTCGCACCACGATGACGATCGGTCCCGACGGCACCGTTCGATCCTGCTCGATGAGCGATCACGTGGTGGGAAGCCTGCTTACTGAGGACAGCGACGTGCTGCGCCAGAGGTTGTGGGACCAGGAGCTCGCGCCCATGCGCGCGGCAGCTCCCGGCCCGTGCGGAGGATGCCCGCACTACGCGGGGTGCCTGGGGGGTTGTCGCTTGTCGGCGTGCGCGGTCTTCGGCGATCTGTCCCACGCGGACCCACTCGCTCCCTGCGCGGGCAGGCCGCAGAAGTAGCCGCACACCGGCTCTTCCCGAACGAGGCGCACAGCGGTACGTTCGATCCTGACGCCATGCGTATCTCCCGATCCGTGATGCTGGGCAGCTTCGCCGTCTTCGCCGCAGCTGGCCTGACCGGATGCGCTGCGGGCGGCGCTGCGGGTGTTGGGTGCATTGCGCTGGCCGCCGTGGCCTTCGCCCTCGGCTGCGGAGGCCAGGCGATTTCGCAAGAAGACGACACCGAGGCCGACGCCTCCGATGCGTCGCCCTTGCCCGATTCCAACACGGGCGTCGATGCCGTGACCGAGCCGGATGGAGCGCCACAGGTCGATGTCATCCCTGTCGATTCGACGCCGCCCGAAGACGCGCAGCCCGACGCGCCGGCGTGCGACGGCACGTGCCCGTCGGGGATGACGTGCGTGCAGGTCGCCTCGGGCTCGTGGTGCATGCCCGATGCCGATCGCGACGAGCTGATCGACAGCGCGGACAACTGTCCCTACGCGGCGAACTCGGGGCAGCAGGATGCGGACAAGGACGGGGTCGGCGACGCGTGCGACGCGTGTTCCGGGCCGAACGACACGACGTCGTGCGGAGTCGAGTGCTGCAACGACCCCGACGGGGACGGCATTGCCGGAACGAGTGTGTGGGGCTCGGTGAGCTCGGGCAAGGACAACTGTCCGTACATCCCGAATCCGGGACAGCAGGACGGCGACAACGACGGAGTCGGCGACGCCTGCGACCTGTGCCCGACGGTTCCGAACTTCCTATCACCGTGCGGTGACCCCTGTCTGGACTCGGACGGCGACGGTGTGGCCGACTTCGGCTACTGCGGCCAGGGGGACACGGACACGTGCCAGTTCAATCCGTCGGATCACCTCGGCGACGCGGACAAGGACAACATCGGAGACGTGTGCGATCCCGACGGGATCCACCCGCTCGCGATGCGCCTGCGGATCCTGGAGCGTCTGCTGGGCGAGGGGGTGCTCGAGCCAGGGACGGTGGAGCTGGCAGCGACGACCGCGTGAGGTGTCCGCCCGTGGACGTCGGCGGGCGGATGTGGTCTCAATGGTGGCGATGATCCGCCTGATCCTGAACCCGGGACGTCCCGACGAGCGGACGATCCCGCTGACCGCCGGAACGCATACGATCGGCCGGGCGCCGGAGAACGAGATCGCCATTCTCAACCACAGCCTTTCGCGGCGTCACGCCCGCATCGGGCGCTCCGGCGACGAGTGGTTCGTGGAGGACCTGGAGAGCAAGAACGGCACGTACGTGGACGGCGCGAGGGTCACGCGTCGTGGGCTGCAGGGGGGCGAGACGATCAAGTGTGGCGACGTCGTCATGCGAGTCGAGACCGGCGCGACGGCACCGGCGGTCGCACCGGCACCGGTGGCTGCGCCCACGGTCGTGCGAAGCATCCACGAGGACCTGACGCGCATGGGGTTGGCGCGGCTGTTGGGTGGCGCCCCCGAAGGTCTGCGCAGCGCCTTGAACCTGCGCCAGGGAAACGAGGGGGATCGCGCCCAGGACAAGCTGCGCGTGTTGCTCAAGGTGAGCCAGGCCTTGTCCACACCCGAGCCGATCGACAAGCAGCTCGACAAGATCCTCGACCTGCTCGTACAGATTCTCGACGTGGATCGGGCGGCGATCCTGCTGGTGGCGGAAGGCGGGAAGCTGGAGCCGAGAGTCGTGCGGGCGCGGGATCCGAACGACACCGACGCGACGTTCAGCCAGAGCATCGTGGGGTATGTGCGCGAGAACAGCGTGGCCGCGTTGTTCTCCGACGCGACTCACGATCCTCGTCTGCAGGCCGCCCACAGCGTGTTCGGCTTCTCGATTCAGGCGTCGATGTGCGCGCCCCTCAAGCCGCGCGACGAGGTCCTTGGCGTGTTGTATGTGGACAACCGGACCTCGCCCAATCGCTTCCAGGAGGAGGATCTCGAGTTCCTGAGCGCCTTTGCGAACCAGGCGGCGATTGCCCTCGAGAACTCCACCCTGCTCGAGCGGCTGGAGCGCGAGGCGGTGCGACGCAACAACCTCCTGCGGTTCTTCCCCCCTTCGACCGCGGCTCGGTTCGCCGACCAGGCCGGCACCTCCCTGGAGCCCATCGAGACGGAGGTCACCGCGCTCTTCTCCGACATCAGCGGCTTCACCGCCATGAGCACCGCGATGAAGCCCAGGGAGGTCGTCGAGCTGCTCAACCAGTACTTCCCGCCGATGGCGGACATCGTGTTCAAGCACGAGGGGACGCTCGAGAAGTACATTGGCGACGCCCTTCTCGCCGTCTGGGGTGCACCGTTCCGTCACGAGGAGGATCCCCGGCGCGCCGTGCAGGCGGCGATTGACATGCAACGCGCCCTGTCCGAGTTCAATGCACGCCGCGCGACGCAGCCGCCCATCCGAATCCACATCGGCATCAACACTGGCCCTGTGGCGGCGGGCAACATCGGTTCGGCGCACTACATCCAGTACGCCACCATCGGCGACACGACCAATGTCGCGAGCCGAATCTGCAACGCAGCCACGGCGGGCGAGATCCTGCTGTCGGACACGACGCTGAAGCGCATCGGCAAGGGGGAATTCCCCACAGAAGCGCATTCCCCGATCCACGCGAAAGGCAAGGAGGGTGTCCTCGTGGTGCATCGCGTGGTGTGGGACACCGAGAGCGAGTAGCAGGAGGCGATTCGGCGGGACTCTCTCGTGCGCCTTCCTCCGCTGCCCGTCGGTCCGTCACGCGTCGCGCGCTGCGGCCGCTCGTTCGCAAGCGCCCGCGGCATCCCTGAGCAGACTCTTGATCTCGAACGGGCGCAGGCCGGGGAATGCCCCCAGGAGCAGCGCGCACATCGCCGATACCGCCGGCGTCGCGAAGCTCGTCCCCGTCTTCGTCGTGTACCCGCCCCCCGGCGCCGCCACCAACACGTCCTCGCCGTGGGCCACGAACTCGATGGGATCGCCCGCGCGATACCGGAGCTCGAAGGGGGAAGCAAGTCGCTCGCAATCGACTGCCACGCAAGACGAGAACTCCGCCGGATAGCCGTTGTCGGCGAGAGGCATGTTCCGCTTCGACGCCACGACCACCTGCCCTTGCCGGTAGGCGGCGTCGCAGAGGGCCATGAGCGACTGGGCATAGGGTGCAGTCGCGGCGAGGCTCATGTTTACCACCGGACAGCGCCTTGCCACCGCGACCCGCATCCCCTCGATCAACGCGGCGCCCGCGCCGCTCTGCGTAACCCCCAGCACCCGGATGTCCACGATTCGCGCGCACGGAGCCATTCGCGTCACGATGCTGGCCACGGCCGTCCCATGCCCGAATCCGTCGTTGTTGTCCCCCACCGGAAGCTCGATCGGGCGCAGCTTGCCTTGCACGCAGTCGATGCGGAATGCCCCCGAGACTCTCCCCCTCAAATCGGGGTGCGATGCATCCACTCCGCTGTCGATCACCGCCACCTCGACCGCACGCAGACCCGTGCTGAGCCCGTCGATTCGGCGCTCCAGCGCTTCGCGCAGCATGCTCGTCGAGGTCACGCCGCGCCGCCCACGCACAAGCCTTCTACCGTCTCCATGAGGTGCGCCACCAGCACCAGCGCGTCAGGGCGCGCCTCGGCGATGCGCATGACCGAAGACACGATCGACGCCTCGAGCGGCGGCAAGGCAGAGGCGTCCTGCAACGTGGTCTCCTCGGTACCGCGTTGCAGCGTGTTGAGACGGTGACGCTGCTGCACCACGACCCCGGCCACGGCGGCGAGCTTGCCGTACAGCTCCGCCTCGCGGCTCCCGAATCGCTTGCCCTGCGCGAACGTCACCGCCGTGATCACCCCCACTACGCTCTCCCCCACCACCATCGGCGCCGCGATGACCGACTGCGGTCCTTCGCTCGCTCCTCGCTCCAACGCCTGCTGTACTTGCGAGAACGTCGGCGCGCCGAGCTGGACCTCCCGCGTCGCCGCCGCCAACCCGGTGATCCCCTGTCCCAACGGCACCCGCTGCCCGGCCAGCGCCTGCTCCGACGTCTTGCTTCCCACCGTCATCGCGAACACCAGATCCCCGGCCTGCTCGTCGAGCACCAGCAGCGATCCCTCCTCCGCGCCGATCACCTGGATCCCCAGATCGATGAGCAATCGCAACACCGCCTCTTCCGGACTCTGGGGAGCGATCGAGAGGTAGGTCGAGAGCGCGCTGTTCGTCATGATGAGCCCCTGCACGTCGCGGTCCGAACGTGGACCCGAGAGGATAGCCCTCCACACCGCGCGCGGGTAGCCGTTCGCGTGCCGCGGCCTGCGCGTTGACCGACGCCAGCTCCGCCGCCGACGACCCCGCAGCCGATCCGTCCAGCCCCCTCAGCGCCCGCCCGCTGTTCGATCCCCGTGCGATGCGCTATACGCTGCGTGCCGATCATCGGCTCACTCCGCAGCCGGAGGCCCGAATCATGCGCGTACCGTTCCGAGACAAGCTCAAGCAAGGCACCGTCGTGTTCGACGGCGGCATGGGAACCATGCTGTACGCGCGCGGCGTGTACATCAATCGCTCCTTCGAAGAGCTCAACCTCTCGGCGCCTCACGTGGTCAAGCAGGTTCACGAGGAGTACCTGCGGGCCGGCGCCGATGTCATCGAGACCAACACCTTCGGCGCGGGGACCTTCCGCCTCGAACCCCATGGCCTCGCCGGGAAGATGCGCGAGATCAACCTGGCGGGCGCCAGGATTGCCCGCGAGGTCGCCGGCGACGACCACTGGGTCGCCGGCGCCGTCGGCCCCCTCGGCGTGCAGATCGAACCCCTCGGACGCCTCGCGTTCGACGAGGCTCGCGCGGAGTTCCGCTCGCGAATGGAGCCGCTCGTCGAAGGCGGCGTGGACGCGATCATCCTCGAGACGTTCCTGCACCTTCCCGAGATCGAGCAGGCGATCCTGGCCGCGCGCGACGTCTGCGACCTGCCGGTCATCGCCCAGGTCGTGATCAGCTCGGGGACGCACCTGGCCCTGGGCACGCCGATCGAAGAGGCGACGCGCAAGCTCGACGAGTTCGCGCCCGACGTGATCGGGCTCAACTGTGCGGTGGGCCCCAAGGAGATGCTCGACGCGCTCGAGCTGATGCTCCCCCTGACGGAGCGCCCGATCTCGCTGATGCCGAACGCCGGTGCCCCGAGAAGCGTCGAGGGGAGGATGATCTACCTCACCTCGCCGGAGTACCTCGCCGAGTACGCCAAGCGCTACATCCAGACCGGCGCCCGCATCGTCGGCGGATGCTGCGGCACCACGCCCGATCACATCCGCGCCGTGCGCAAGGCCGTCTCCGCCCTCGAACCCCCCGCGCGCAAGACCGTCGTCCAGATCCCGGGCGCGGAACCGCCCGCGTCGATCCGGCCGATCGCATTGCCGGACAAGTCCCGGCTCGCCTGCCGTCTGGTCGACGGACGCTTCGTCACGATGTGCGAGCTGGTATCGCCTCGCGGCATCTCCGCAGAGCGCGAGGTGGGGATGGCGCGCCAGCTCTTCCACCACGGTGTGGACGCGATCAACATCCCCGACGGTCCGCGGGCCAGCTCCCGCATGTCCGCGCTCGCCCTCGCCGTGCTCATCCAGCAGCGCGTCGGCATCGAGGTGCTCCTGCACTACACCTGCCGCGATCGCAACGTTATCGGCATGCAGAGCGACCTGCTCGGCGCCTGGGCCTTGGGCATCCGCAACATCCTCGCCGTTACGGGCGATCCTCCCAAGCTCGGCAACTACCCCGATGCGACCGCCGTCTTCGACGTCGACTCGATCGGTTTGACCAACCTCCTCGCGCGGCTGAATCGTGGCTTGGATCTCGGCGGAAACCCGATCGGTGCGCCGACCGGCTTCCATGTCGGCGTGGGCGCCAACCCGGGTGCCCTCAACCTCGACGAGGAGCTGCGAAGGATCGACTGGAAGGTCGAGGCCGGAGCCGAGTTCATCATCACCCAGCCGGTGTTCGACCTCGACGTCTTCGACCGCTTCTACAAGCGCATCGAGCACGTGAAGATCCCGCTCATCGCGGGGATCTGGCCGCTCGTCTCCCTGCGCAATGCCGAGTTTCTCAACAACGAAGTGCCGGGCGCCCACGTTCCGGAACCCGTCATGGAGCGGTTGCGCGCCGCACGAAGCCCCGAGGAGTCCCTCTCCGCCGGTGCGGCCATTGCCCGCGAAATGCTCGATCAGCTGCGAACGCGCACCCGCGGCGTGCAGATCGCCGTTCCCTTCGGCAAGGTCGGCATGGTGCTCGACATCCTCGGCGGCGTGTTGCGCGAGTAGTGCCACGTCCACCACAAGCGTAAGCTCCCCTTCGCATGCGCGTTGTCTTCCCCGTGCGCCCTCCTCCACCGATCGCCGCGCTCGCTTGCTCTCTCGCGTGCCTCGTCGCATCCGCCGTCGCCGCGGCCCATCCCGCCGATCCCCTCGTGCAGCAGACGACGACCAGCGCTCCGCTGGTCATCGCGACCGATGCACCACCCCCCCCGCCGCCTCCTCCCCCTCCGCGGCCCAAGGTGCGCGCGACGCCACCTCCCGAGCCTGCCACGAAGATCCGCCCGATCGGCGCGTGGTCCGTCTCCGTTCTGGCTCCCGAGATCACCGGCGCCAAGGCAGGCCCCGTCTCCTTCACCTGGCTCGGTGTCTCGTTCGTGTCGTACACGGGCCAGATGTGGTTCCTCCCCCAGCCCGGGCGGTCCGGGTTCACGGCGCGGGCCGGCGGGCGCCTCGCCATGGCCGAGGCGATGCCCCTGGGCGTGTACGCCAGCGAGCTCGCGGGCGGCTCGGGGTACCGATGGAACCTGGGTGGGGCGCACCACTTTGCGCTCGTCGGTGCGATCGAGGGGAGCGGCGGGCTCGCCATGCAGCACCAGTTCGCGCTGCTCCGCTTCCCCGAAGCGGAGGCTGCCTGGCAGCACCACTCGCGCGATCATCTCGTCAGCATCGGAGGTCTTGCCGGCCTGTCGATGGTCGGGCGCTACGCCATCGGCAAGAAGCTCGTGGTCGGGGCCGAGGAGCAGCATGAGAAGGATGCTCTCTCGAGCACGTACTACCTCAAGCCCTACCTCGGCGCTCGCGCCGACATCGTCGTGGACCATCTGATGCTGTCGATGGCAGCGCGGCGCACGTACCTGGGAGACGCGGAGCCGGGAGGTCCGTTGGACCACCTGCTGGGGCACCTGTGCTACGCGCGCAGGTCCGACTTCAAGGCAACCCCTTGGGGAGGGTGTCTGGTGGGCGAGCTGTATCGAGGCGAGCTCGAGCGGATCGCCCCGGTGGAAGGGCCGGTTCGCGACGCCTGGTCGTATCGGATCGGCTTGAATCTGATGCTGGCGCAGGTGCTGCTGAAGTAGGGAAACGCAAGGCGCCGGGCCGCGTCTTGCCCCGCTTCTCCACGGATCTGCGCAAGGGTTGGATCAGGGCGCGGGGATCGTCACCACGACCGGCAGGTGATCCGATGCCGGCGTCGCTGGAACATGGGCTTCCACGGGCGCCGACCACGACGAGCCCAGGAACACGTAGTCGATCCGTTTGGTCGGCGTGGTCACCGGGATCGTGAACCCGTCGCCGCTGCCCCCGGTGACCCAGGCGTCGCTGAGCTTCCCGCTCAGGGTCTTCATCGACGCCTCGTTGGGCGTGGCGTTCATGTCTCCCACCAGCACGGCCCACGGCTTGCCTTGGATCGCCGCCAGGATCTCGTTCACCTGCGTCGTGCGCTCCGCGGCCGTCAGCCCCAGATGCGTGATGCAGAACGGCACCGTCGTGCCGTTCACGTCGATGTCCACCATCGCCAGGATGCGCTGCTCGGAGGCCGACGTGAGGTTGAGCTTCTGCGAGACGACGATCGGGTATCGCGACAGCACGGCGAGACCGTAGAGGCCGCCGTCGGACAGCGTGAGTGCGCTCCGGAACAGGTTCCCCATGCCGGTGAGCTGTCCGAGCCGATGGGGCTGGTCCACGTTGCCGCTGCGGTCCGCGTCGACATCCACCTCTTGCAGCCCGACGATGTCCGCCTTTTCGGCGAGGATGACGTCGGCGATAGCACCGAGGCTCGACTCGGCGCCGTGCTTGATGTTGAAGGTCATCAGGCGGAGCATGGGGGCAGACGCTTCGGGTGACGAACTGTCTGGCGGCGGTGCGACGTCGGGATTCGTTGCGTCGGGAGGGGAGTCCGTCGAGGCATCCGCGACGCCCACCCCGGAGCCCGCTGCCCCTGTGCTGCCCGAAGCGCCGGCGCACCCCGCGGCGTCCTGGGCTGACGGGCAGTTGCAGGGCGGCGCCTCCTGCGACCCGTCGCTGCCGCACGCCACAAGCCCCGCGCCCAGCAGAACGCCGACGATCCGAAGGACCCACGAACCGTGGAGCATTCCGTCATTCTAGCCCCACGCGGGGCTCACTCCCACAGGCTCGTGAACTGCTGTCGCTCCACGTCCACGATGCCGCGATCGGTGATTCGCACCGTCGGGATCACCGCGAGCTGCACGAACGACAGCGGCATGAAGATGTCGCGATCCGTTCCCAGCTCCCGCAGCGCCGCGTTGATCGCGCGCAGCGCCTCGGTCACCTCGAACAGGTCGCGATTCGACATCAGCCCCGCGAGCGGCAACGGGAGCGAGGCGATCACCCGCCCCCCGCGGACCACCACCATGCCGCCGTTGTGTAAGGCGATGTGCTTCGCCGCCACGATCATGTCGCCGTCATCCATGCCCGCAGCGCACAGGTTGTGGGCGTCGTGCCCCACGCTCGTCGCCACCGCCCCGGACTTCAGCCCGAGGCCGTGCACGAAGCCGACGGAGAACCCGGTGCCGTGGTGACGATCGGCCACGAGCACTTTGGCGATGTCCCGATCCGCGTCGGCGATCGCAAGCCCGCCGGAGACCCTCGGCTCGAGCAGCATCTCTCGAGTCAACAGCGAGCCCTGCGTCATCCCGATGACCCGCAACCTCCCTCCGCGCGCGGGCACTGCGAGCGACTCGACACCCAAGGCCGGCAGCTTGAACTTCCCCAACTGCTCCGGCACGTCGGCGTACGTTCCGCTCACCTCCTCGACCAGCCCCCCCTCGTTCACCACCACCCGCCCGTCCTTGACCACCATGCGAATGTCGAGCTTCTCCAGGTCGCTCACGAACACCATGTCGGCCTTGTAGCCGGGCGCGATCGCTCCCATCGAGCGCAGGTTGAAGTAGCTGGCCGTGTTGATCGTCGCCATCCGAATCGCCGTGAGCGGATCGACTCCCGCGTGGATCGCACGTCGCACCAGACAGTCGATGTGTCCCTCGGTCAGGATGGCGAGCGGGTCGCGATCGTCGGTGCAGAAGCTGAAGCGGTGATGGTTCAGCGGCGTGACGGCGCCGATGAGGTTGTCCAGGTCGCGGGCGGCGCTGCCTTCGCGGATGAAGACGTGCATGCCGCGACGCACCTTCTCGAGGGCTTCCTGCTGGGTCGTGCACTCGTGGTCCGAGCGGATGAAGGCGCACAGGTACGCGTTGAGCCGCTTGCCGCTGAGCCCCGGCGCATGACCGTCGATCTTGCGGTACCGATGCCGCAGGATCTCGATCTTCGTGAGCAGCTCGCGATCGCGTCCCAGAACCGCCGGGTAGTTCATCACCTCGCCCAGCGCGATCACGCGCTTGAGGTTGCGATCGACGAACTCGATCATCTCGTCGGTGCCGAGCGACGCCCCCGAGGTCTCGAGCTGGGTGGCCGGCACGGCCGAAGGGATCCCGATGTAGACGTTGAGCGGGATGCCGTCGGTGGAGCGCACGATGTAGTCCACGCCCTCTGTGCCCGCGACGTTGGCGATCTCGTGGGGGTCGGCCACGACGGTGGTGGTGCCGCGCAGGAGCACGGCCTTGGCGAACTGGCGGGGCACCAGCATCGAGCTCTCGATGTGGATATGCGCGTCGATGAAGCCCGGCAGCGCGATCAGCCCCGCGGCGTCGATGACCTCGTCCGCCTCGCCGTAGTCGCCGATTCCCGCGATCCGCTTGCGGAAGACGGCGATGTCCGCGGCTTCGACCTCGCCGGTGAAGACGTTGAGGATGCGGGCGTTGCGCACGATGCAGCGTGCGCGCTGATCGCCCAGGGCGACGGGGATGATGTCTCGGATCTTCACGTGCCTCTCCCTGCGTTCGCGCGAAGGGACGCGCGCCGCATCACGCTGGTGACTTCTGTGCGATGGCGATGGATGCCGCGGGCGCAAAGCTCAAGGGCGTGCGGGCCGAGGGGGGATCGAGCTGGGCGTAGAAGGCCTCGGCCATCGCGCCCAGACGCTCGCGTCCGAGCCCTTCGACCAGGTGGACGAAGGCGCCGCCGCTGCACAACGCCTGCAGGAATCCCTCGGCGGATCCGAAGGACATCGTGTTGCGGATCACGGCGTGGCGCACCATGCGAAGGCCGCTGGAGGCGAGCAGCTCCCCCATCGATTCGCGCGACGCCAGCGCCCAGCCGCGCCTCGCACCGCCCAGCTCCGGCGCCGTCTGCACCAGCGCCAGCTCCGCGAGCTGGAACGGTCCGTCGGGCTCCGGGGGCCCCCACTCCAGCACCGCGATCCTGCCGTCCTCCCCCAGCGCTTCACTCCAGCTGCGCAGCACCTCGTCCCGATCCTCGAGCTGCCACAGCCCGAATGCGCTCACGATCAGATCCCAGGTGCCACCGAGCGTGTCCGCGGCGTCCGCCACGCGGAAGTCGATCGGCATTGCGATGCCGGCCTTCTGCGCCTCCGAGCGAGCATGCTCGATCATCGTCGGTGAGGAATCGGTCGCGGCGAGCATCCCGTTGCCGTCGAGTGCACGGCTGATCGGCAGCAGCTCGGCGCCGGGCCCCGCAGCGGTCACGAGCACCCGCTCACCGGGACGCGGGACCGCCCTGCGGATCAGGTCCTCGTGATAGGGGATGAGCCTTGGAACCCAGAGATCGAAGTAGGGTGAAGCTGCCCTGTCCCAGCAGTTGCCGCGCATCGCCGGAAGAATGTAGCTGTGAAACGCGTCCGTGCTCAAGCAAACGCCGAACCGGGCGCCCCGACGGTGGCCCCGGCTACTCGGAGCGCACGCCGTCGGCGGGCCGGAGCCGCGCTGCGTACAGCGACGGAACGATGGTGGCGAGCAGGCAAATCAACAGGGCCACGCCGCCCGTGATGATGAACTCGATGGGCCGCACCTGCACCGGCAGGCTCGAGATGAAGTAGACCTTCGGGTCGAGCGGGAATCCGTACACCAGAAGCCCCTTGCACACGGCATAGCCGAGCAGCAGCCCCAGTGACGTCCCCACCGTCCCGATGAACATCCCCTGGTACAGGAAGATCTTCAACACTGCCAGGTCCGTCGCCCCCATCGTCTTGAGGACGGCAATCTCCTTCTTCTTCTCGAGCACGAGCATGATGAGCGTGGCGATCACCGTGAAGGCCGCTACGACGATGATCAGCGCGAGCACGAGGCTCATGAGGATCTGCTGGATGCGCAGGGCGGTGAACAGCCCGTGGTTGAGCTCCTCCCAGTCCATCGTGTGGTAGAGGCTCGACGGCAGCTGCTTCTGAATGCTCGCGGAGATCGCCGCGGCCTCGTCGATGTTCGAGACCTTCATCTCGACACCGGTGACAACGTCGCCCAGATCGTAGAACGCCTGCGCCTCATACAGGTCGCAGTAGACGAGCTTGGAATCGTACTGATCGAAGCCGGCCTCGAAGATCGCCACGACACGGAACTGCTTGGCCACCGGTGGCTTGACCGCTCCCGCGACATACGAGAAGCCGATCGTCGGCGAGGTGACCTGCACGCAGCTCCCCACACTCGCATCGAGGTTGCGCGCGAGCGTGCCCCCGATCACGATGCCCGGCATCTTCGCCACCTGGGCCGGATCGGTGCAGGGGTCCGGCGCCACGTCCTCGGGTAGATCCTCCGAGCTGTCCGGCAGCTCGCTCTGGTAGCCCCCTTCGGGCTCCGCCGAGCCCACAATCGCGTTCTTCGGAAGCGGCTTGTCGGTGTCGTCCTCGACGCCAGCATCGGGCGCCGAAGCTGCTCCGGCCTCGCTGCCCGCGTCGCCCGCGCCCGCATCGGCCCGCGTGTTCGCCTTGCGCTCGAGCTCCTCGATCTCCTTCTCCACCGCACGCAGCAACGTCAGATTGCGTCCCGCGTCGTCGCGATCCGGCAAGGGTGCTCCGGCATCCCCGATGCCCGCCGAGGGCAGCGGCTGCAACGGAACGGGCGCCAGGGATCCGCCCTTGCGCTCCGGCGGCTTTGTCCCCGGCAGGCGAAGGCCTTCGATCGAGCCTTGGGTGACGTGCTTGGGCAAGTCGAGCACCTGCGGCATCAGTCCGGGGTCGATCCCCTTGAGCAACACGCCGGTGGCAGTCTTCTCGTGGTGGGTGACCATCATGGGGTTGATGGTGAAGGGGGCGACGCCGACGACGCCCGGGACTTCCTTCATCTTCGCCATGAGGGGCCGGTACTCGCTGAAGTCGGACGAGTACTTGAGGACCAGGACGTGGGCGTTGACGCCGAGGACTTTCTCGCGGAACTGGGCTTGGAAGCCGCCGGTGACGCTCATGACAGTGAGCAGGGCCGCGACGCCGAGGGTGACGCCGAGGGCGGCGAGGATGGTCCCGAGGGAGACGAAGGCGCCGCGGTTGCGGGTGCCGAGGTAGCGATAGGCGATCTGAAGCGGGTATCCCATGATTTCCCGGATGCGGGAGAAGCGGAGCGACGCGGGCCTTGGGGGCTGCGTAGTGTGGTCCGCGATGTAGCAGGTTGTCCGGCCGGGTGACAGTCCGCGAAGCACGCGCCGTCAACGAGCGCACGCTCGCTGCCTTGCGAGCGGTTCCCCCCCGCCTCGGTGGAGTCGAGCCTCGGCGCATTTTCCGCCCACGCCACGGTCATCCCGAATGGACCGTCTCTTGCTGTCCTTTGGGCGACCCCGTGTAGTTGTCGTGTGTTGGCGGATGCGATATCACAGGAGCATCCCGACCCGTATCGGGGAGCATCTCCATGACCGACTCCAGTCACAAGCCGCCGGGCCCCGGGCTCCTGTCCGGCCTCGCGTCACGCCCGCAGCCCCCCAGGCCGCGCGCGTCCGCTCCCGATCCTGTCGAGACCATGCCATCGAGTACGGTGAACGCGGTGACTGCCGCGCCCGAGGAGTTGGAAGCGCTCCCCGAGCTCACGGCCTCCGATATCCCCGAAGAAGACAGCATCCCGCCGCCGGAAGCCCGCCCTGATCCGTACATCGGCACCACGATCGACGGCCGCTACAAGGTCGAGATGGTTCTCGGCGAGGGTGGCATGGGGGTGGTGTACCGTGGCCGCCACAAGGTGATCGACAAGCCGGTCGCCATCAAGATCCTGCGGGCCGACATGGCTCGCGATCAGGAGATCACCGAGCGCTTCCTGCGCGAGGCTCGGGCCGCGTCCGCCATCGGCAACCCGCACATCATCGACATCAGCGACTTCGGTGTGCTTCCCGACGGCTCCACCTACTTCGTGATGGAGTTCCTCGACGGCAAGCCGTTGAGCGCGGTGTGCGTCAAGGGCGAGCCGGTTCCGATCACGCGTCTGGTCCACATCGCGTCGCAGATCGCCAACGGACTCGAAGCCGCCCATGCGCGCGAGATCGTCCACCGCGATCTCAAGCCCGACAATATCTTCGTCATCGATCGAGGCAGCGAGAAGGACTTCGTCAAGATCCTCGACTTCGGCATCGCCAAGGTCTCTTCCGGTACCGCCAAGCTCACGCGCCATGGCTCCGTCTTCGGGACCCCCCACTACATGTCCCCGGAACAGGCTGCCGGCGCTCCCGTCGATCACCGCACCGACATCTACTCGCTCGGCGTGATCCTCTACGAGATGGCGTGCGGACGCGTCCCCTTCGACGCCGACAACTTCATGGGCATCCTCACCCAGCACATGTATCAGGCTCCCGTCCCGATCCGTGCCCTGGTGCCGCCCCAGGATGTCCCTCCGGGCCTCGAGGCCGTCATCCTCAAGTGCCTCTCCAAGAAGCCCGATCAACGCTACCAGTCGATGACCGAGCTCGAGTCCGACCTCGAGAAGCTGCTCAAGGGACTCGTCCCCGACGCGGTCGGCGAGATGATGGCGCGCTCCGGCGGTTTCAACGTGCCGGCCGACTTCTTCAAGGCCGCCATGCCGGTCCCGGTCCCGGCCACTCCCTCGAGCATGCTGCGGCGCAAGCCCTGGCCGCTCTACGCCGGAATCGCCGGCGTCCTCGCCGCCATCAGCATCGTCATCGTCATCTTCGCCGTCGGCTCGCCCTCCACCGCCTCCACTCCGGCGGCCTCCGGCTCCGCGGCGCCTCCCCCAACGGCCACCTCCCCGGCCACTTCCTCCCCTGTCGTCGTCGTGCCCTCCGCGGTCGTTCCCGCAAACAAGGACACTCTCGTCGTCGCTGATCCGCTCAAGGCCGTGGTCTCCGTCGACGGCAAGTCCCTCGGTCCTTCCCCCGTCAACGTCACCATCCCGGCCGGCAAGTCCGTCAAGGTCACCGTGGCGCTCAAAGGCTACGAAGAGGAGACGCTCACGCTCGACGGCGCCGACTCGCGCATCGAGGTGAAGCTTCGCGCCAAGGCCGGTGCAGTCCGACCCAACCCCGGCATCCGGCCTCCGGGCGTCAACACGGGCAAGACCTCTGGCGGCAGCGAGATCGTCAATCCGTGGGGAAACTAGCGCCCGAACTGCTCGATCTCGTCCCTCCCGACGTGCACTCGATCGCCTCGCGGCTGCACGCCGCTGGGCTGCGCGCGTGGATCGTCGGCGGGTGCACGCGAGACCTGCTCCTCGGACGCCCCGTCCACGACTGGGATCTCGCCACCGATGCGCGACCCGATCAGGTCGTTGGCCTCTTCCGCCGCGTCATCCCCACCGGCATTCAGCACGGCACCGTCACCGTCATGATCGGTCGTTCGGGGTACGAAGTAACGACCCTGCGCGGCGAAGGCGCCTACACCGACGGCCGTCATCCCGACTCTGTCACCTTCGTCGGAGACCTCGTCGAGGACCTCGCGCGGCGCGACTTCACCATCAACGCCATCGCCCTCGACCCTCGCACCGGAGAGGTGACCGATCCCTTTCGGGGACAGGATGATCTGCGGGCGCACAGCATTCGGGCGGTCGGGGAGCCCGAACGAAGGTTTTCGGAGGACGGCCTGCGGCTGATGCGCGCGGCGCGGTTCTCCGCAGTGCTCGGCTTCGACATCGAGCCCGCAACCCTTGCCGCCATGGGCGCGACCGTCCAGACCCTCGAGAAGGTCAGCCTGGAGCGTGTGCGCGACGAGCTGCTGAAGACCCTGCAGGCCTCGCGTCCCTCCATCGGCCTCGAGGTCATGCGCCTGTCCGGCATCCTGCGCGTCGTCCTGCCCGAGCTGCTCCCCATGCACGGCTGCGCCCAGAACCGCTACCACGCCTTCGACGTCTGGGATCACACCCTCGCCGTCGTCGATAGCTGCCGCCCCGACCCCATCCTCCGCCTTGCTGCGCTGCTTCACGACGTCGGCAAGCCCGCCGCGCGTGGCATCAACGAAAGCACTGGCGATTACACGTTCTACCACCACGAAGTCGTGGGTGGTGACATGTCCCGCGGCATCTGCGCGCGGCTCAAGCTCTCCAACCAGCAGCGTGAGCTCGTTGCCGACGTGGTGCGCCATCACCTGGTGGTCTACGACGATGCGTGGAGCGACTCCGCCGTGCGACGTTGGATCAACCGCATTGGGGAGGAGCTGGTGGAGCCGGTGTTGGAGCTCGCGACGGCCGATGCCCACGGCAAGGGGCTCGACGCCACCGAGGTGCTCGGCGCCCTCGACAAGCTGCGCGGGCGCGTGAGCGAGCTTCGCGCAGCCGGAATGGCGCTGTCGGTCCGCGACCTCGCCATCGACGGGCGCACGCTGATGGAAGCGTGCGGGCTGAAGCCGGGACCGGTGGTCGGGCAGACGCTCCATCACCTTCTCGAGGCGGTGATTGAGAATCCCTCGCTCAACGAACGCGGCGAGCTGATCGCGCTGGCGCGCCGGTATCTGGACGACACCCGGCCCTCCACGGACTGAGATCGTTCTGGTTGCGTCAGAAACCGCGGCGGCCCCTCTTGCCGCCGCGTCCCGACTCCCCGATACAGTCCGGACGATGACCAGCAGTGCCCGGATGGAGCAGGCCCTCGCGACTGCATGCCGCATCCACGCCGATCAGCGTCGGAAGGGCAGCGGGATCCCCTACCTCACCCACCTGCTCGCGGTCTGCGCGATCGTGGGCGAATACGGCGGTGACGAAGACCAGATGATCGCCGCCCTGCTGCACGACACCCTCGAGGACCGTCCCGACCGCTTCTCCCGCTCCGATATCGTCGAGCTCTTCGGCTGGCGCGTCGCCCACATCGTCGTCGGATGCAGCGATTGCACCGCCAAACCCAAGCCCCCGTGGGAGCAACGCAAAAGGGCCTACCTCGCGCGCCTCCGGCACCACGACCCCGGGGTCAAGCTCGTCTCCGCCGCCGACAAGCTCCACAACACCCGCGCCCTCGTGCGCGACATGAAGTCCTCCGGAGACGTCATCTGGTCACGCTTCAATGCCACTCGCGAGCAGCAGTGCTGGTACCTGCGCGGTTGCGTGGATGCCCTGCGCGACGACTGGCGTCACAGCGTCGTAGACGACCTCGATCGCGATGTCTCCGAGCTCGAGACCCTGTGCGGAGTGAAGTGATGCAGCCTCCGATTGCCCTCCAGGTGCTGTACTCCGGAATCCTTCCGATCGGCATCGGTGTCCATGAGGACCGTCTCGAGGTGCCCTCGGGCACCACCGTCCGCGAGCTGCTCGCGATGCTCTCCGAGCGTCACGGAGAGCCGTTCCGCGATGCGATGTTCGTGGTCGGGGACCTGGTTCCCAACGCCATCCTCATCGCTCTGGGCAGGGAGATCCGTCACGGCCGCGGGCTCGACCTGCCGCTCGAGCATTCAGGCAGAGTCGAGATCATCCTGCTGCCCGCTGCGTCGGGGGGGGGGTGAGAGGTAAGGACGCGATGCGACGATCGCGAAACGCTCCCCCACGAGACGCGATGCGACGAGTCGCCCTCATCGCTCTGTGGTGTCTGCGCTCCCCCACGCGAAGTGCGCTGCGACCATCGCGAGGCTCATCGCGACGTTCAGGCTCGAGCCCGTGCCCGCCATCGGCACGTGAACGTGGACCGCGCACGCTTCGAGCATCGCGGGGCTGACACCTTCTCGCTCGGCGCCCGCGACGATGGCGATCGGTTGGTCGGGAGCCAGTGACAAGGCGGCGTAGGGGATGGAGCGCGAGGTGATCTCCAGCGCGATGGCGCGCACCTCTTCGCGCACGAGTCGCTCCACGGCTTCCCGGCGTCCGATCTGCTCCCAGGGCACGTGGTCGGTCTGCATGCGCGACAGCCTGCGCAGGCCTCTGCCCGTGGCCGGCGTGATGTCGGTCTCGACGAGCCAGACGCGTGCACACAGGGAGCCTGCGAGGCGGAAGGCGTGCGCCACGTTGGCCCGATCGGCGATGCCGTCGAGAACGAAGAGCATGGGGCGAGGCGCCTGCGGCGGAGCTGCGCGCGCCAGCGCATCGAAGTGGTCGAGCTGCATGGGGTGATCAGGACAGCAGTGATCGCATCCCGGCCAGGAACCGTTCGTTGTCCTCGCGCAGACCCGGGCTCACCCGGATCGCGTTCGGCATGCCGTATCCGCCCATGGGACGAACGATCACGCCCTTCTTCTGCAGCTCGAGGAAGAGCCACGAGGCGTCCTTCGGCGTGTCGATGAGCAGGAAGTTGGTCTGCGAGGGGGGAATGGTGACGGGCAGCGAGGCGAGTCCGTCGCGAAGGAAAAGGAGCTCGATGCGATTGAACTCACGGGAGCGCTCCACGAACTCGACGTCGTCGAGCGCTGCCATGGCGCCTTCCTGTGCGACGAGGCTGGCGTTGAAGGGGATGCGGCAGGTCATCAAGCCGCCGAGGATGTCCTTGGGGCCGATCGCGTAGCCGACTCGGATGCCAGCGAGTCCGAAGGCCTTGCTCATCGTGCGCACGTAGAGCAGCCGCCGGCCCGCGCGCAGGTGCACCATCGGATCCGGCATGTCCTGCACCGTCGTGTACTCCTCGTAGGCCGAGTCGTACACCACGAGCACGTCGCGCGGGATCTTCTCCATGAAGGCGTCGAACTCGCCGCGCGTGAACCACGTGCCGGTCGGGTTCGTGGGGTTCGCCAGGAAGACGATCTTCGTCTTCGCGTCGACCAGCTTCGCCATCGCTCCGAGGTCGTAGCGATAGCCCCCGTCGATCATCGGGGCGAAGCGGGCGTCGGCGCCGGCCTTGAGGGCGGCGAGGTGGTAGATCGCGAACGTGCGTTCAGAGGTCACGATGTTATCGCCTCGCTCGAGGAAGGCGATGGCGCACAGCTCGAGCACCTCGACGGAACCCGCTGCGGCAAAGACGTTTTCCATCTCGACGCCGTAGCGAGCGGCGAGCTTCTTGCGCAGGAGGAACGCGTTGTCGTCGGGATAGAGGCTGACCTCTTCGATCGCCTTGCGCATGGCGGCGAGCGCCTTGGGCGAGGTACCCAAGGGGTTCTCGTTCGACGCCAGCTTGGCGATACGGCCGGTGAGTCCGAGCTCGCGGCGAACCTCCTCGATCGGCTTGCCTGCGACGTAGGGCTTGAAGGCACGGAGCGGTTCGCGGAGCAGGTTCTTCTCGGGCACGGCAACCTCGCGGTTCGGGCGTTGGGACCGCGCCGAGCATACTGCGACCCCCGTCGTCAAGTCGACACCCCAGAAGCGGGCATCCGTGCCGCATTCACCCGCTTCCGTTCCGCTGCCCGTTCGCCTATGACCCCCTCTCATGGCGGACAAGATCAGCAAGGAAACCCTCCGCGCCCAGCTCCTGGAGCTGTTTTCGAAGCACGCCCAGACTGGCACCACTACGACCGAGCAGAGCCACATTACCGGGGACCTCGCCATCGACTCCCTCGCGGTCATGGAAATCGTGGCCGAGATCGAGGACACCTACGAGGTCACCTTCCCCGATGACGCCCTGCCGTCCATTCGCACCGTCGGGGATGTGATCCGCGCCCTCTCGGCCCATCTCGAGAAGGAAGGCAGGCTCGCTTGAGCGCACCGCTGCAGAGCCTCGCGGCCGCTGTCGAGCGGCTCGCCTCGGTCCGCGATCGGGGCTATCGCTTCGTGCTCGACGACAAGTTCGGCGATCGGTTCATGTCCTTCGCCGAGTTGGAGCGGACGACCGGGCGTCTGGCCGGTGCGCTTCAGGAGCTGGGCCTGGTCAAAGGGGATCGCGCCGCGTTGATCCTCCCCGACAACGACGCGTTTGTGACGACGTTCATTGCGGCGCTGCGTGCGGGGATCGTCCCGGTGCCGATCTATCCCCCGACGGGACTCGGCCAGCTTGCGGGCTATCTCGACAACACGCGGCACATCATCGATCGGAGCGGCTCCCGCGTCGTGATCACCACCACGGTGATCAAGCAGCTCCTCGGCTCGGTGCAGGCGGCTTGCCCCGCCCTCGAGCGCGTGGTCGCCCAGCCCTCCCTGGCCGACTCGACTGCGCCCTTTCAGCCCGAGCGCATCGGTCCCGACGACACTGCGTTCCTGCAGTTCACCAGCGGATCGACCTCTCGCCCCAAAGGCGTGGTGCTCACGCACGCGAACCTGCTCGCCAACGCGCACAACATCATCGTTCTCGGTCTTGGCGCCACGCCGGGCAACGACGCGGGCGTCACGTGGTTGCCGCTTTACCACGACATGGGGCTGATCGGCTTCGTGTTGGCGCCGATGATCGACGGCATCAGCGTGACCTTCATGTCACCGCTGATGTTCCTCAAGCGACCGGCGACCTGGCTGCAGGGAATGTCGCGCTACAAGGGAACGATCTCCTTCGGCCCCAACTTCGCCTATGCGCTTGCGGTCAAGCGCACCAAGGAGCGCGAGCTCGAAGGAGTCGACCTGTCCGCTTGGCGTGTTGCCGGCTGCGGCGCCGAACCCATCCGTGCAGAGACCCTCGAGTCGTTCGCGTCCACCTTCGCCTCCAAGGGGTTCCGAAGAGACGCCTTCCTCCCGGCCTACGGCATGGCCGAGTCCACCCTCGCCATCTCGTTCGACAGGGGGCTTCACACCGACCGGGTGCGCGCATCGGCTCTCTGGGCCGAGGGGCGCGCCGAGCCGGTGGGCGACGACGAGGACGACTCGCTGCGTCTGGTCGGCTGCGGCAAGGCCTTCGAGGGGCACGAGGTGGGAGTGTTCGCCCTCGACGACGACAAGAGCGAGCGCCGGCTGCCCGACCGCTCCGTCGGTGAGCTGCGCCTGCGGGGACCGTCGGTCACCTCCGGCTACTTCGACGATGTGGAGCGCACAACGGAAGCCTTCGCGGGCGGATGGCTGCGCACGGGTGACCTCGGATACCTCGCCGACGGCGCCGTGTTCATCTGCGGCAGGTCCAAGGAAGTCGTCATCGTCAACGGACGCAACTTCTATCCGCAGGACATCGAGTGGGAGGCGAGCCAGATCGACGGCGTGCGCAAGGGCAACGTGGTGTGTTTCGGGTCCGGGGACACGAGCTCGGATCGAGAGCAGGTCGTGCTCGCCTACGAGACCGCCATCGAGGATCCGGAGCAGCGCAAGCGCATCGGCAACGACATCCGATCACGTGTGCAGGATGCCGTGGGCGTGGCGCTCGACGACGTCGTCGCCGTGGACCCCGGCGTGCTCCCCAAGACCTCGAGCGGCAAGCTCCAGCGCACCAAGGCGCGCGAGCTGTACGAGTCGGGCGAGCTGGTCGACCGACGCAGCGCTCGAGAGGTGGATCGGCTCGATCAGGTCAAGACCCTGGCGCGCAGCCAGCTCGACTATCTCAAGCTCTCCCTGTTCGGAAACCGCAAGAAGCAGTAGGAGCAGCCCGCGGCGCTACTCCAAAGCCAGAGCGGCCTTCACGGCCTCGTGGCGCGCCTTGACGTGCGCTGCGAGGGCGTCCACGCCCGTCCCGTCGACCGATTCGTTGAACTCCTCGAGTGAGGTGAGGTTGGTGAACGGGTACGTCTCGGTCTCCACAGGCCCCACGACGTACGGCGCGATCAGCTCGTGATCCTCCCGCATCTGGGCGATCAGCGGGTCGGCCGCGAATGCCCCGTCGATCACCTGCTGCAGCAAGGTTGCGTACTGTGCGCGGTACTGCGCGTCCGCGAGCAGGTATCGGATGAGCGGCCAGCCGACGTCGTACTCGCCCTCCGGGGCTCCCTGGACGATCTCGTCGAGCATGACCGAGCCGGGGGGCGGGCACTTGTCCTGCTCGGTGCTCTTCATCGACTCGTTGAGGTCCCAGGGGAACCAGAGCAGCTTCCCGCCGTTCTTCGGATTGGCATACACGAAGTAGTTGTGATGCATGCAGCCATAGCTGTCCCAGTTCGCGATGACCTGATTGACGGCGAGGGCTTTGAGAAACGCCGGTGTGTCGAAGACTTCCTCCAGCTTGCTGCGCCAGGCGGCAGGGTCGGTCCGATCGGAGTGCAGCGCAGCGAGGGCGCTAAGCACGTCGGACCAGTCTTTGCCTGACGAGTTCGTCTCTTTCTCGAAGTAGGTCTCGACGTCGGTCTGCGGGATCTCCGACAGGCTGAGCCAGCGGGCTGCCTCGCCCCACGGCTTGTAGAGATCGCCCGAGTCGTCGCCGAGCTGGTCTTCCAGCATGCGGTCGGCCGGGTCCTCGATCATGGTGTACATCCCGAGGTACTTGGGGCCGTTGCCCGTGTCGAGGTACACGGGGGCAAACGCGGAGCGCGCGGCGGGGACCCCGGCCGCGCGGAACACCGCCGCTGCCGTCTTGTCGCGGATCATCGACGGGTCGTTGTAGCCATTGGAGAACGACAGCTTGCCGAAGCCGTGGAACCGCTGATTCGTGAGCTCCGGGTGATCGTCTTCGTAGCGGTCGAAGTCGAGCGTGAAGGACAGCTTCCGAACGCCCCGCTGCCAGGCACCCTTGAGAGAGGCATGCCCCTTCCAGCGCATCCCGACGTGCGTCCACGTCTTGCCGCCGTAGGAGAGCGTCACCGGCACGTAGATGGGATTCGGCAGCGCGTCCAGATCTCCGGTCACGCCCCCTCCGCTGTAGTTCTCGTCGAGGTCGTCGAGTGTGGCCTGGTAGTCCGCCTGCGAGACCGCGATGTCGATGCGATGCAATACTTTCGCGTCGAACACCTCGCCGTACGCCGCATCCTCACCCGGACAGTGGCTCGCTTTGGTCCACCCGGCCGGTCGGACCAAGGTGCTCGGGTCGCCGTCGCAAAGCGGACTGCCTGCCTCGGCGGATACGGCCCCCCCGGTCCCGCCGCCGCCTGCGTTGCCCGTTGCCTCCGTCTCGTCGCCGCCGCAGCCCACCGGGACGGCGAGGAACAGTGCGATCAACGTGCAACGGGCTACGTCTGGGAATCGGTGTGTGGTGATCATGGTCTCGATGTCTCGGGATTGGGGGCCCGCCGGGCCCGATAGGCGAGCGGCGCGCGAGTGCCGCGGGGACTCCAAACGACCTCGATGGCGGTTGCGAGGCGATGCATCAGTCGGTCCCGCAGTAGTAGCGGGTCGTGGTGCCTCCGCGGGCTGCGTATTCCCACTCCGCTTCCGTGGGGAGCCGGCCTCCGAGCGCCGTGCAGAAAACCACGGCTTCCTCCCAGCTCACGTAGGTCTCCGCACAGCTCTTGCACACCTGCGATGCGGGCGAGTCTCCCATCTGATCGAAGTACTGCTGCTGCGTCGGCTCCTTGGCCGTCATCTCGAACGCGGACAGGCTGACCGTGTGTGCCGCCTTCTCGTTGTCGTAGCAGTCGTCATCTCCGTCGGAACACCCCATCTGAAAGGTCCCCGCCGGGATCTTCACCCAGTCCATCTCGATGAGCGCCGTGGACGGGACTTCGCTCGAGGTTCGCACGCACCGGATTCCCGGCGCGCACGCCCCGTAGAAGCTCGTCTTTGCGCCGTCGCGCATCGACACCCGCAGGCCCCGCGCCGTCGATCCGTAGCACCCGCCGCGAATCACGCGGAACTCGCACGACGCCTCTTCCCAGGCGCTGCCGTCGGTCGGCGCCCCCGTGTAGTTCTCGTGATAGCAGTCCTGGACCCACTCGATGGCATTGCCGAGCATGTCGTAGAGACCGAACGCGTTGGGCTGCTTCTTGCCCGGATCCGTCGCGGAGCCGGTGGAGTTGGCGCTGTACCACGCAACGCCGTCAAGGCAGCTCACGGCCGCCCCGGCGGAGCCTGAAGAGCCCGCGGAGCCCCCGCTCCCGGATTCCCCGGCGTCTCCTGCCACGGAGCCGGCCGCGCCCCCCGCGCCCCCGGTCGACGCGTCTTCGCTGTCCGAGCCACAGCCTCCGGCCGCGACGCCCACGGCTGCCGTCAACACTGCGATCAATGTCCTGGTGTGCACAGCACCCTCCGTCATCGCACAGGCGCGGAGTTGCGAGGGGTGCAACACCTTCCTCGTCGCCGCGCTCCCGAACTCGAGCATCGCGGCGCCCGCGAACGGGCGCCCCGTTCGTCATCCGTTCACGACCGCGAAGCAGTAGAACCCGCCGTAGCCGCCGTCGCCTCCGACCCCGGACTCCATCGAGTCCGAGAGGTTGACGTTCTTCCCGCACCCCTGCGGGAAGTGATTCGGAGTCTGCAGCCAGTGGGCGTCTCCGGCCTGCGTGGAGTTGAGCTTCCTCGGCCAGGAGTGGCCGATGGCCGGCGACATGTTCGAGTTCGACGTGCTCGTCCAGTCGTTGCACGTGTATCTCTTGTTCGTGCTGTAGAGCTTTCCCATCCCGTTGCTTCCGGTCAGCGTGTCGTGCGAGTCTCCATAGGAAAGCACGCACTCGCCGTACTCGTCGGTCAGACACTGATTGAAGGGCCAGCCCTTGCCCCAGTCGTCCGTATAGACCACAGTCGTCGCCCCCTTGGGGCGCAGGTTCTGCAACCCGGCGATGTCCTGCGAGAGCAGTAGCCCCTTGCGGTTGTACCAGGGCCCGGTGCCGATCCGGTCAATCGCATTCACCGGATTGCCGGAGCCGTCGTCCGTGACGCTCAGGAACGCGTGCCACGTCTTTCCGACCGAGCCGACCTTCTCGGCCGCCTTCTGACAAAGTGCGTCGGCACCCGATAGACCCCCGAGGTCGCCGCCGAGCCCCTCCGCGCCACCGGCCTGCTGAATCGCCTCGAGGCTGATCACGAAGAAGCTGAACGTGTCGAGCGTGACATCACCCGAGCCGGAGCTTCCCCCCGTGCCCGCGGCGCCGGCGGCGCCCGCGTATCC
Source organism: uncultured Polyangiaceae bacterium (assembly GCA_964393505.1). Taxonomy (GTDB): domain Bacteria; phylum Myxococcota_A; class Polyangia; order Polyangiales; family Polyangiaceae; genus JACRCQ01. Next base: position 23,748 of record CAYMUE010000024.1, on the reverse strand, counting down.
TCCCTCACTGCTGGAGCCGCCCTCGCCCGTCGCGCCGCCCTCGCCAGTGACGCCGCCTTGGCCCATGGCGCCTCCTTCACCGGCGTTGCCTCCTTCGCCGGTCGCGCCTCCTTCACCATTCACGCCTGCGGCTCGCGAGGATTCGGTGGTCTCGCCGCTGCACGCAGCGAGCGACGCCGCGCCGGCGAGCGCACAGCAGCCAAGCACAAGAGAGATGGTTGACAAACCGAGCTTCATGGTCGGACTCCGTGGGATGGCCACTCCGGCTTCAGGGGGTGGGGTCACCGGGATTTGTCCCGCTGTGTCTCGGATGGCGTGGCGCGGCTCAGCATTTTCTGGGTCGGGTCACCGAGAGAATTGTGAGCCGGCGGGGCGGGGTTCGGACACAGCGGACCAGACGCGAGCCCGAGGGCGAATCGAGGCCCGTCGATTCCGAAGCTCGGGGCCCCGAAGGTACACAAGATGTTCGATGGTCATCCCCCGACAGCCGCGCTTGCCGAGAGCGGAGTCATCGCGAGACACCAGCCTGCAAGGGCGGCGCAGGGCAAGACCGCCGCGCCGCCGATCAAGACCGGTTTCGAGCGCTTCGAGTTCAAGTACTGGGTGTCGGAGGAAGTTGCCCGCGAGGTTGTCGCCTTTGCATCGCCGCACATGCTCGCCGACGCACACTCCGCTCTGGGCGTGGGCCAGTGCAACACCTCCTTGTACTTCGATACCCACGACCTCAGCTTCGCCCGTCAGCACCTCGACCAGTCACCCAATCGTTTCAAGTTGCGGATTCGGCGCTACGGTGATCCGCCCGAGGGCCCCGCGTTCTTCGAAGTCAAACGCAAGGCCAAGTGGGTCATCCTGAAGAAGCGTGCAGTCGTGCCCTGGGAGCTGGCCGACAGCGTCCTCAGCGGAAGCTACGATTCCCTTCCCGAGCTCCCCCGCCCGGGGGAGGGGAAGAACCTCGAGGCGTTCCTGTACCTGATGACCGTCAACGGCGCGGAGCCGAAGGTCTATATCCGCGCCTATCGCGAGGCCTACGCCGCAGTCGATCCCATGGAGGACGTTCGCATCACGATCGATCGAAGGATCATGTACCAGCCCGCCGACGACTGGAAGTTCGAGCTCCCGGACCGCAAGTGGATACCGATCGATCGATCGGGCGAGCACGGGGAAGGGGAGCGTCGCGCGATGCTGGAGTTGAAGTTCCGCGGCACCGCGCCGGTGTGGATGGCGGATCTGACCCAGCACCTCGCGCTGTGGCGCGTCGGCTACTCGAAGTGCATCTCCGCCCTGCTCCGCGAGGTCCGGGACTTCGGCGGCGTTCCGGGCTGGCCCGCAAGGAGGTATTGACCGTGGACGCGCGCATCGGCTGGGACATGGCGCTGGCCGCGCTCCTGCTCGCCCTGGCGCTGTCGATGGCGATCGCGTGGGTCTACTCGGTCACCTATGACGGTGTCGGGTACCTCCGGGGGTTCACGCAGACGCTCTCGCTGGCCGGGGTGATCGCCGCGATCGTGATGCTGGCCATTGGCGACGACATCGCGCGAGGTCTCGGCATGGTCGGCGCCCTGACCCTCATTCGCTTCCGGGCCACGCTCAAGGATACACGCGACTTGATGTTCGTCTTCGCTTCCCTATCCGCCGGAGTCGCCTGCGGGGTCATGGCCTTCACCGTCGCCGTGATCGGGAGTGCGGTCTTCCTCGCTGCTGCGTTCTACTTCTGGTGGTCGCCTTTCGGGTCTCGCAAGCACTTCGACGGTCTGCTGCGCTTCAGGATCCCGTCCGGCGGGGAGCAGGAGCCCAGGGTCGCCGATGCGCTGCACCGCCACTGCCGCGAGCTGTCGCTCGTGAACATGAGGGACTCCGGCAACCAGTGCCGTGAATGCTGCTACCAGTTCAAGCTCTCCCGCCCCGGGAGCGAGGCGGTGCTGGTCGATGCCCTGACCCAGATCGAAGGTCTCTCGGGTGTCACCGTGCTCAAACAGGACACCTCCGTCGAGATGTGAAATCGCCATGACCGACCTCGCCTCTCGATTGCCGGGACACAAGATCTCACGCACCCTCTGGGTTCGCGAGGTGCTCGGCAAGATTCCCCCCATCGTCATCCTCATTGCCTCTGCTTACGCATTCTGGCGCCTTCCCCACGGTGTCGTCTTCGGCTCCGCGTCCTTCCGGGGCTTCGCAGAGTCGATCACCATCAACGTGGGCCCTCTCGGCGGCGGTCGGATCGAGTCCCTCGAAGTCGTGCTCGGACAGCGGGTCAAGACAGGCGAAGTCATCGCGCGCATGTATACCGTTCTGCTCGAAGCGAAGCGCGCCGAGATCCTCGCCGAGCTCGAGGAAACGCGGGCTTCCGTGGCCGCGGAGGCGCAGTCGAGCGAAGCCCTCGTGACCCGTGCGGAGATGCGCATGCTCAGGACGCGCACCGACGCGGTCGGCGACCGGGCGGAGCTCCGGCAGCTCTCCGCGCAACTGCAGCGCCTCGAGAACCTCGCCGCCCAACGTATGATCCCCGTGACCGACGCGGAGGATCGTCGCAGGGACTTGAGTGCCCTGTCCGCACGCGTTTCGGCGTACGACAGCGCCACGGCCAAGGGACACGCCGGCCTCGGTCGACGTCTCACCCCCGAGGACCACGCCGCCATCGTCGAGTCCCTCGTCGCGCCCGCCCGCGAAGCCGTGAAGGTCCAGGAGGCCATTCTCCGCCAGATCGAAATCGAGCTTGCAGAGTGCGTCGTCCGGGCTCCGAGCGACGGCACCATCGGCCTCCTGGTCCATCGCAAGGGTGAGATCATCGCGGCCGGCGAGCCCATCGTCACGCTCGTGACCGGGCGCCCCGGAGTGATCATTGCGAGCGTGCCCGAGCGCATCGCCGCCGACCTGGTGCCCGGGAGCGAGGCGAAGCTGCGCAGGCGCACCATTCTGGCGCCGGTGATGAAGGGACGGATTCTGGAGATCTCGCCGGACATCGACGAGTCCCCGATTCGCGCGCGGCCCTCCCCCGCGATTCCGGTGTGGGGACGACGCATCGCGATTGCCCTCGACAGTCCGGTGGAGCTCGTTGCCGGGGAGGCGTTCCATGTACGCTTCTAGGTCCATCGTGGTGGCCTGCCTTGCGCTCCAAGGGTGCAGCGGTGCTTCAAGCTGCCACACCGGCTCTCGAGAAGTGCCGAGGGCCAATGCCTCTGCCTTCACCTCCTCCCGCTCCGCCGGACCGCTCCCCCTCCCCGTCGAGATTCCCCCCCCGCTCGCCGCACGCTCCGTCGGTCCGGAGCTGTCGGGAATCGTATGGGTGGACACCTTCCAACGGTACGTTGTCGTCAGCGACGACACCGGGCGAACCGACGACGGAACGAACCACGCGCCGTGGGCCTTTGGCCTGAGCGCGCAAGGCTCGATCGATGAGGAGCCGATCCCCTTCGCGGGCATTCCCGAGCTGAACGACCCGGAGTCCATCTGTCACGGACCGGATGGAACGCTGTTCATCACGACTTCCCATTCGGTCAACAAGAAGGGCAAGACCCCGGCGAGCAGGAGAATGCTCCTGCTGGTCGAGCCGTCGCAGCGGCAACTGCGCGTGCTCGGCAGCGTGGACCTCACGGCCGTGCGGGGAGACGGCGGAGGACTGCTCGCGTTGGCAGGTCTCGACCCTTCCGGCGCCCTCGACATCGAGGCGATTGCCTGGCGTCCCGACGAGCTGCTCATCGGGCTGAAGTCCCCGCTCACGGCCGCGGGGGAGGCGACGATCCTGCGTCTCGCCGATCCCGCGACGGCGGTACGGGCGGGTGCCGTCCCCGAGGGGGCCGTGACGCTGTGGCGCCGACTCCCGTTGTGTGCGACTGCGAGCGCGGGCCGTGTCTGCGCGGGTATCTCGGACATGACGTTCCTGACCGACGGCGGCCTGGTGTTGACGTCCAATTCGCCGAAGGGCGCCGCGTCGGACGGGGGAGGGGCGTTGTGGTGGGTTCCGGGGTCGGCGCGAGACGGGGCACCGCGGCTGGTCCGCCGGTTCCCCGGGTTCAAGCCCGAAGGAATCACGCTCTCCCATGACCGCGCCTCGCTGGTCCTGGTCTTCGATCGCGACCGAGAACAACCGGTGTGGATGAGATGGCCACTGCCGCTTTGAGTCGAATGCTGCAGGCGTCGGCGTGCGCGACCCTTAGCGCGCTCGTGGCTGCGCTAGTGGGCTGCCACTCGCGGGTGGAGCCCCTTGACGCCCGCTCGATGATTGCGGATTCGGCACCGAGAACGGCCCGGGCGGCGATGCAGGAGCCGCGGGCCCAGACCCCAGCAGGCAAGGGAGTCGTGCTCGATGACGGACTCGACGCCGACGAGGCGGTGGCCATCGCCCTGGCGACCAACTCGGAGCTCCGAGCGTACCGGCGTGAGCGTCAGGTCGCGGAAGCCGAGGTCACCACCATCGCGGCGATTCCCAACCCCACGATCCGCGGCGAGCTGCTCCACCTGCGGAAGCCCTCGAACCTCGGTTGGGGCGCCAGCCTCCAGTGGTCTCCTCCGCAACCCGTGGAGCGAGCAGCGCGAAAAGCTTCCGCCGAAGCCCACGTCGAAGAGGTGAAGCAGGACATCCTCGAGCGCGAGTGGGAGTTGGCCGCAGCAGTGCGGCTCGCCCATGCCGTCGCTTCCGAATACCAAGAGCAACGGGCCCCCGCTCGTCGCGCCATCGAGCTGCGCAAGGCCCTCGTCGAGGCCATCCGCGCCCGCGTCGAACAGGGCGCGTCGACCCAGGTCGAGCTGAGTCTCGCGCAGCTCTCGCTCTCGCGAGCCGAGCAGGAAGAGGAGAACCTGGGCCTCAGCCAGGCCGCCGCGCTTCGTTCCCTCGTCAGCTTGATGGGGATCGTCCCCGACAAGAGCATCGCGATACAAGACAGCGATTCGATGTCCTGGCCGGCCGATGACGCCCGGATCCCGGAGCCCGGGGAGATGGCCCGGCGCGCCTTCGAAAGCCGCCCGATACTCCGTGTGGTTGCCGCTCGCCACGAGCAGTACGCCCAGTTGTTGCGGGCCGAGGAGTCGAAGCGCTGGCCCTGGATCTCCGCGGTCACCCTCCCTCGATTCCGACACAACGATACTTCGGCCTACCCTAACGACTTCGGCGTGTCCGTCGAATTCTCGATTCCGGTCTTCGACCAGAACCGCGGCCCCATCGCTGCCGCCGATGCCGCCCGGCGGCGCGAGCACGACAGCTTTCTCGCGCACGTCACGGCCGTTCGCAGGGATGTCGCCGTGGCCTGCGCCGAGATCGAGGCGCGCAAGATCGCCGTCACGCGCTTCAAGGAGACGATCCTGCCCGGCCTGGACCAGCAGGAGAAGCTCCTGCAAACGGTTCTCGAGGGGCGTCAAGTCGACATCGCCACCGTGCTGACGGCGCAGGACTCGGCGATGCGCATTCGAAAGGAGTACGTGGAAGCCAGGCTGGCCTATCGCAAGGCCTGGGTAGAGCTCGCTCGCATCGTGGGCGCATCTCCCGTCTCTCTCGTGAGGAGCGCTCCTTGAATCGCAATCCACCGGAGTCTCCCATGCTCAACAGAGTCGCAATCCTCGCCATCGCCCCCTTGACGCTCACCGTTGCCTCCTGCTCCGTCACCGAAGACGACTCGAGCTCGGGCGCTTTGGGCACCGATCCCGGCGAGGCGGTCGTGGTCAACGAGCTCAACGCCCAGGGCGGGGCCGAGTGGATCGAGTTGGCGAACGCGGGGACCGGGGAGGTCGATCTCGGGGACTACGGTCTTGCGGACACCGACAAGAACACGGGGCTTCCGAAGATCGGCAAGGCGATGCGCTTCCCCGCGGGAACCACGATCGCTCCGGGCGCCTACGTCCTCGTGCTGACGAGCGTCGATGATGCGATCGACGGGCTCTATCCCGCCGCCGCGTGTCTCGCCGGAGTGAGCGCGGACTGCTACAAGACCGACTTCGGTATCAGCGCCGCCAGCGGCGAAAAGGTCCACCTGATCGCGCCCGACGACAGCGTGGTGTGGAGCACGGCCTACCCGCCGGGGCTGTCGCCGGATATGTCGCAGAACCAGACCGTCTGCCGCGCCCCCGACAAGACCGGGGACTTCGTGGTCTGCGCGGCCACTCCGGCCGCGGCGAATGCCTGCCCTTGAAGGGCGCCGGAAGAGCCGATCCCGTCGGGCTCCCTCCCACCCATGCTCCTCCCCGCAAGTGCTGCGAATCTGCGCAAGGGCCGTGTGGCGTACGGTGAATGTCCCGTTCGCCGCGCGCACCCCAGTAGTTGAAAGCGTCGCAGCGCCGCTGGCGCTCCATCCCCGACGCGAAGGTGCCACCATGGGAACCGCAGCATCGACGCACGTGTATGGCAGTTTGTGCGCTGTGGCTCTGGCAATGACGGCGTGCGGAGCGAGCCCGCAGCACGTGGCTCCTCCGCTGCCGCCGGCCCATTCGCTGCCCGTCTGGAATGGTGATCTGGCCGCAGCCTTCGATGACTCGATCGAGAGAGTCGCGCTCGACGCAGCCGTGGCGTCCGCACCCGAATCCGACGCCTGGTTCGGACCGAGGGCCCAGGGTGCGGAATGCGTGGCGAAGGTGAAGGTGGTCAGCACCACGACCGTAGGGCTTGGGACGCGTCAGTCCTACCTGCTCACCCTCCGAGTGATCGGGCAGCCTCTTGTCGGAGCCCTGCCCGCGGACGAGGTCGAGGTCCCGGTGCACCCCGAGAGCCCATTCTACGCGATGGCCAAGGTACACGACGTGAAGCTCACCGGACGGACGTTCGTGGGGTTCTTCAAGCGGTTCAACGTCTCGGGCGCGGCAGCCGTACACTGGTATTTGACGGGGGATTCGCGGGACGTACGTGAGGCGGTGAGCCGGTCGCGCGCGCTGTCGGACGTGGGGTATCGTCAGGTCGGACCCAGGATGTAGCCGCAGACGAGCGCTGCAGGCGGTCGTGTTCTGCAGTCACTTGCAGTTGCCCCCGATGCAGTGGGTCGGGGTCTGGCAGTGAACGCCGCAGTTGCCGCAGTTGAAGTCATCCATGGAGGTATTCACGCAGTGGCCTGCGCAGTAGGTGTTTCCCGGTCCGCATCGGCATTCTCCTGCCATGCACTTGGAGCCGCCGGTGCACACCACGCCGCACTCCCCGCAGTTGAGCGGATCGGCCATGAGATCGGCGCAGTCGCCGAAGCAGGGCTGAAGTCCCGGCGGACACGGGGTGGTACACGCTGCCTGGAAGCACACGCTCCCATTCGGGCAACTGTTGGTGCACGAGCCGCAGTGTTTCGGGTCGCTGAGCAGATCCACGCAGACTTCCCCGCAGAGGTCGAAGCCCGTGCCGCACACGCACTGGCCGGATGCACACGACTCGTTCTTCTTGCACACCACTCCGCATTCGCCGCAGTTCCACTCGTCGCCGGAGACGTCGGCGCAGCCTGACGCGCACTCCTCCAGCCCGTCCGGGCAGGCGCACTCGCCCTGCACGCAGGCCTCGTCTCCGACACACGGCGGCTCGCAGGGGAACTCCGACGCATCGGCTCCCTCGGTCTCCTCCACGGCGCGAACGATGTTGTCTGCGCAGGCGGAAACGGCCACCAACCAGATCCCGAGCCAAACGGCGCTCAGGGGGAGCCTTCCTCGCATGGTCCCAAGTGCAGCCCACGCTACCATGATACCTCCCCCGCCGCAGCCCCCGCCACGAGCGGTCGCCCCACGGTCGCAACGGCATCCTCCCCGAACAGGAGCTTCTGCTTCGATGCCGTGAGCGCGACATCGGCTTCGAGCAGCACGCGGAGACTCCTGCCAGCCCGCAGGGCCACCCCCGCCGTACCCGAAATGAAGACAGATGATGCGGAGTTCTCCACTCCGCGTGAGGGCGCCACAGCCGCTCCGCTCGCGGTCATGCGGTGTAGTCCGGCGCCGACTGCGAGATACGGAACGAGCGTGCGCTCTACCGAAAGGAGCGCCCTTCGCACGCGCAGCTCCACCATGAGCTGGCTCGTCACCGCGCTCGCTCCGGCTTCCTCCACGCGCCCCGTGAAGGGACCCGAACCTTGAAGCAGCAGCGCCAATTCCTGCTTCAGATGCCATCCGACTCCCAACGACGGGCCCACGGTCCAAGGCATTCCCCCTGTGCCCGCAAGCGTCCTCAATCCCGCCGAAGCGGACCAGACCGGGCGTGCGAGCGGCGCATGAGGCGCGCGCGGTTCGCCCGAGCGAGTCGGTGGAGCCGGGGCAGGAGTCGGAGCCACGGTCGGCGTGGGCGGAGCGGGCTGCTTTGCGGGTGAGGGCTGCGACGCAACCGGAACGGCAGACGACGTTGGCGCGACCATCTGCCGCAACTGCGCAGTCGCCTCCACGGTTCCTCGCGTCGGGTGGGCTTCCTGCAGCTCGAGCAGGCTTGCACGCAGCAGCTCCACGGCACGCAGAGCGAAGATCGTCGGCGCCTCCGCAGACATCTTTTCCGGTCGCACCTTGCGAAAGATCGTCTTGCCCGTGACCCGCTCGGTGAGCCACAGACGCCCCGACACGTTGCCCTCGGGCTGGTCGATAATGATGGCCGCGATGGCCTGCGTGCGCTCCGCAATCGCTTCGAGGGAATCGGGATCGACGGTGGAAGGGGGATCGGGAAGGGTGAGGACTTCGAATCCCATGGTCAGCAGCTCTGCCCGAAGCTGCGTCTCGAACTTCTCCATGGCGGAGTCCGAGACCTTGCGCACGACGATCGTGATCCGGGGCGCTGCGACAGCGTGGTGCAGCGGCAGCATGGAAAGCGTGAGCCCCAGCGCGAGTGCGACTCGGCGAGCCGGATTCAAGGTTTCACGAGCTCCTGGGCGATACCGGCGTAGGGGCCCGACGGAAAGCGAACGAGATAGGAGCGCGCGGCCTCCCGGGCGGCGTCGCCCTGCCCGCTTGCGCGCAGCGCAACCATCTTGCGTCCGAAAGCCTCGGGCGCGAGAGAACCTCCAGCCGCCTCCGCAAGATACACGTCGTACCACCGGATTGCCCCGCTCAGGTCGCCGGAATCGTCGCTCATGCGCCCGAGCAGGAAGGCCGATGCAGCGGCCTGGGATCCCCCCGGGAAGCGCGAACGGATGGTAGAGAGGGCCCTGCGAGCCAGATCGGCCCGCCCCCCGTGTCGCGCAGCCTGGGCCAGGGCAGCCAGGTCCGACTCGGATGCAGACGACAGCGTCGCATCAATGCCTCGGCTGTCAGCGTCGGCGAGAACACTCCGGAACTCCCCGCGTGCCGCGAGCTTCGACCACGACTCGGTCGCAGAGGCCTGGCTCGATCCCGGGGCAGTTGGCGGCGCTGCCTGGTGGTCGCCAACGGAAGCCGCGGCCGAGCCCACTGCCGCGGGTTCCTCGGTGCTGCGCGCGCCGCTCGCGCTGTCCGAGGGGAGGGGCGCCGCGGCGTCGCCCGAGTCGATGGCAGCCACCGCGCGGCTCACGAAGCGCTGCGTGTCCCGGACTTCCACCCCGGACTCCACACCCGGGCCCCGCACCACCACCACGCCGTTGTGCATGACCACCTGCAGCGTGCTCGAGGGAGCGTCCCACTTCACGTCGAAGCAAGTCCCCTTGACCGCCACGGTGTATGGCCCTGCAGCCACGCTCCAATCGGCCCCCGGGCGGTGGACCACGTCCACCCGGGCCCCGCCGGTCTCGAGAACGACCGAAGCCCCCTTGGGTGTGGTCTTGGCAACGCGCGCCCGGGCCTGAGGACCGAGGGTGACCTTGCTCCCTTCGGAGAAGGTGAGGGTCAGCTCACCGCGGTCGACGGGATTGACATACTCGCCGACTGCCCCCGCCGCGTTTTCGGGACCGACCCGGAACGTCACCGCGCTGCCATGGCGTCCCCACACCCCGAACCACAGCACCGCGACGAGGACCGCCGCTGCCGGTGCCAACAGGAGCCACCGCGATGGACCACGCCGGCGGAACGGGCGCTCCACCGCATCGATCAGTCGCGCTCGAAGCATCGCATGATGCGCCGGAGTCGTCGGGGCATCGACGTTGTCCCGCAGCACCGTCCCCGCTGTCTCGAACGGAGTCGGCTTCATGATGCCCTCCCCTGCGATTCGAACATCGCCTTCAAGACAGAATCCCCGCGCGACAGCGCCTCGAAACGCTTCTCCGCACGCGAGAGCCGTCGCTTGTACGTCGCCAGCGAGCAGCCGCACACCTGCGCGGCTTCCGCAAGCTCGAAACCCTCCACGTGCCGCGCCACGAACGCAACCCGGGAGTCGCTGTCGAGCGCGTCGAGCACCTGGTACAGGTGCTTCACCCGCTCCGTCGTCTCCGGATCGCTCGAGATCGCCTCCGGCTCGCTCACGTCCTCCAAGGCCAGGAACCGGCGCAACGCGCGCCGACGCAGGTGGTTGCGAGCCGTGCGGAAGGCTACCCCCACCACGAAGCTGCGCAGCGCACCCGGGTCGCGCATTGCCTCGCACCGGGAGATCACGGTGATGAACGTGTCCTGCGTGAGATCATCGACGTCCCGCGTGTCTCCCAGCGTTCTGGCGAGCAGACCGCGGACCAGTGGGGCATAGGTGTCGTACAGTTGGGCGACGGCCTTCGGTTGCCTCGCCACCACCCCGGCCACCAGATCCGCCTCGTCCGACGGCGGCACCTGCAGCGGCACGACCGACGCCGCCGGAGCCGGCGGGGTTGGTGCGAAACGTTGCAGGTCGGGGGAGGATCGCATGTCCGTGTCTCGCTCGTGCTGTGTCGGAGTGCAGGACTCCCGGCTCATCGATTTAGGTTTGTGCGGATTTGCGCTGCCACCGCCTCCTACCTCATGGGACACGGACCGCCCCTCCATACCTTCCCGCAACCCTGTCCACGCGGTGGTCCGACGGCGTCAGTGCCGTGGCGCCTTCGTGCCCGCCTCCAGTCGCTCTCCGGTCGCCAGGAAGGTGCTCCCGGACACGTGGTGGAAGGTCCGCTTCTGCGTTGGGCCGAATGCCCATCTCCCATCCCGGAAGACCTCGTCATCCGCCCAGGCCGCCACCACCTCGGCCACCAACAACCCGTGCTCCTTCTGCATCGAATCGTCTCTCACCAGCTTGCACTCCAGCCATCCGATGCACGACTCGATCAACGGAGCCGCCACGCGCGACCCGTCCACGGTGCGCAACCCGAGCCGCGCCAGCTTGTCCACCTCGCGGCCAGACAGGTTTCCCGCCTCGTGAACCTGCTCGATCATGTCCACCGTCGGCAGGTTGATCACGAGCTCCCCTGTCGCCATCACGTTCTCGAACGTGAGCGAGTCGCTTCCGATCACCAGCGCCACGCGCGGCGGATCGGTGTCCACGGGCATGACCCAGGAGGCCGCCATCACGTTCGGCTTTCCGCCTGCGCGGGTGGTGATGAGGGTCACCGGACCGTGGTTGACGAGTCGATAGCTCCTGGTGGGTTCGATCGCTACGCGCATGGTGGGGAACGATAGCGCGAGTCGGCCGCATCGGCACAGCGCGATGCTCCCGGGGCGTTCGCGGAGCGCCGAAGCCGTGCCGAAGGAGAGAAGGTGCCGCCCCGAACTGGCCGCTTCACCTCCGGAGCGGTACGCTTCCATCAGGCCATGAGCGTCGTCATCCCCCTCAAGAAAGCCGCACGCGCCCGCAAGACGCGGCGCCGCAAGGGGCCCAGCGCAAACGGAACCTCCGCAGGGGCCACCCCGCGGGTTCCGTCACGCGGGTCCCTCAAGAAGCTCATCGACGAGAGCCGGCGCTGGCTGGCGATCATCAATGCGCACAAGCTCAACGAGTACCGTCGGCGCAAGGTCGTGAGCGACACGATCGACAACTTCAGGCTCTACTACAACAAGGGCTACCTCGAGTATCGCAAGTCGGTGACCGAGGGGGGGCAGTTCGCGGCGATCGAGTGGAGCGGGCGCGGCTCGGTGTTCGAGGACATCACCGGGCGCAAGTTCATCGATTGCCTCGGCGGCTACGGCATCTACAGCGCGGGCATCAACCATCCCAAGATCGTCCGCGCGGTCCGCTCCCAGCTCGACCGCATGCCGCTGTCGTCCCAGGAGCTGCTCGACCCGTTGCGCGGCGCCCTCGCGGAGATCCTCGGGGAGCTCGCTCCCGGGGACCTGCAGTGCTGCTTCTTCATCAACAACGGCACCGACGCGGTCGAAGGGGCCATGAAGCTGGCGCGCTTGTACACGGGCAAGCCCGGCTTCATCAGTTGCATCCGCGGCTTTCACGGCAAGTCCTACGGCTCCCTGTCACTGATGGGCAAGGCGGAATACCGGGCGCCGTTCGAGCCACTGCTGCCCGAGGTCTACTTCGTTCCCTTCAACGACGCCGAGGCGGTGGACGACGAGCTGAACAAGGCGGAGGCAGTCGGCAAGGAAATCGCTGCGGTCGTGGTCGAGCCGGTGCAGGGAGAGGCCGGCGCGTACGTGCCCGATCCGGACTATCTGCCCAGGCTGCGGGAGATCTGCACGCGTCACGGCGTGCTGCTCATCGCCGACGAGGTGCAGACGGGGCTGGGGCGCACCGGTCGGATGTTCGCCGTGGACCACTGGAATGTCGCCCCGGACATCATGTGCCTGGGCAAGGCCCTCGGCGGCGGCGTGATGCCTCTGTCGGCCTTCATGTCCACTCCCGAGATCTGGAAGGTCCTCGAACCGAATCCGTTCATCCACTCCTCGACCTTCGGGGGCAATCCGCTCGCCTGCGCTGCAGGCATCGCCGCGCTCAACGTGACCCTCGAGGAGGATCTGCCCGGCCAGGCTGCCGCTATGGGCGAGTACCTGCTGGGAGAGCTGCGCGCTCTCAAGAAGCGGTATCCGGATCACCTGATCGACGTTCGCGGCCTGGGCCTGCTCATCGGCATGGAGTTCGTCGACACCGACTTCGGCTATGCCGTGGCGGCCGGGTTGTTCCGGCGCGGCGTGCTCGTGGCCGGAACGCTGCTCAGCGCCAAGACGCTGCGCATCGAGCCGGCGTTGAACATTCCGAAGGCGCTGGTCGACGAGCTGTTGGACAAGCTCGAGGACACCTTGAAGGAGCTGACGGAGTAGGGGAGGGGATCAGCGGGCGGGCTGCTCGAGGAGCTTCTTGCGGGTGTAGGGGACCAGCCCCCCTGCGTCGATGATCGCCTGGCGCGCAGGCGGCAGCGGCACCGTGGCGAACTGCTTGCCCGTGGTCTTGTTGATCACCTTGCCCTCGGCCAGCTCGAGCTCGTCTCCCTCGCTCGCCTCGATCGTGGGGCAGATGATTAGGCTGAGCCCGAGGTTGATCGCGTTCTGCATGAAGATCCGCGCGATGCTGCGCGCGACCACGTTCAGCTCATGACCGCGGATCGCGCTCGCCGCCTGCTCGCGGCTCGATCCGCACCCGAAGTTCTCGTCGGCCACCACGAAGCTCCCAGGCGCGATCTGCTTGGAGTTCAGACGCGCGTTGAACTCCGTGCGATCGTGGAAGCAGAACTGCGGGGTTTCCGTAGGCAGCACGGTGGCCATGAACCTGCCGGGGTAGATGTCATCGGTGCTGATGTCCCTGCCGAGCTTCAATACGACCTTGCCCATTTTCAACGTCCTCCCGCGCGTGGATCCGTGATGACACCGGTGATGGCGCTGGCCGCGGCCACGGCCGGGCTGCAAAGGTAGACCTCCGACTTCGGATTGCCCATCCTCCCCTTGAAGTTGCGGTTCGTCGTCGCGAGCGCCACCTCTCCGTCTCCGAGCGCTCCCTGGTGAACACCGAGACACGGTCCGCAGCCGGGGTTCATCACCACCGCTCCGGCCTTCATGAAGGTCTTGAGATAGCCGGCCTCGAGCGCCTGGGCGTAGATGCGTCCCGACGCCGGGAACACCAGCATGCGGGTCCCCTCGGCCACCTTCTTACCCTCCAGGATGCGAGCCGCGGCCTCCAGATCGTCGAGCCGCCCGTTGGTGCAGGAGCCGATCACGATCTGCTGGAGCGGCTTGCCCGCGACCTGCTGCACCGTCTTGACGTTGTCCACCGTGTGCGGGCACGCGATCTGCGGCTCGAGCTTCGACACGTCGATCTCCAACACCGACTCGTACACTGCGTCGGCGTCGGGAAGCACCCGATCGATCGGATCGGTCACACCAGCCTCTGTGCGCAGGTAGCGCTCGGTCTCGTCATCGGCGGGCACGATGCCGCTGGTGGCTCCCGCCTCGACGCTCATGTTGCAGATCACGAGGCGTCCGCTGGTGGACATCGCGGTGATGGTCTCGCCGTGGAACTCGAGGACGCGGAAGTTGGCGCCCTGGGCGGTGAGCTTGCCGATGATGTGGAGGATGAGGTCCTTGGGGCCGACGAACTCGGGGAAGCGTCCGCGGACGACGACCTTGATGGTCGGCGGGACTTCGATGTTGAGAGCGACTCCGAGGGCCCAGACCGAGGCCATCTCGGTGGCGCCGATGCCGAAGGAGAAGGCTCCCAGGGCGCCGTGGCTGGTGGTGTGGCTGTCGGTTCCGACGACGACGCTGCCGGGGCGCACGTAGCCGTACTCGGGGAGGATCTGGTGGCAGATGCCGCCGCGGTCCCCGCGGATGTCGTGGAACTTGCAGATGCCGTGCTGCGCCGCGAAGCCGCGGATCATCTTGTGGTTGGTCGCCGTCTTGGGGCCTTCGGCCGGCACACGGTGATCGAAGATGAGCGCGATGCGCGAGGGATCCCAGGGCTTGGGCTCGCGGCCCGTGTCCTTGTAGATTTCCTTGAACTGGTTGATGACCAAAGCCCCGTTCTCGTGCGACATGGCGAGATCGACGCGGGGTTCAACCACGTCACCCGCCTTGGTGGCGGGGAGGCCGGCGGCTCGGGCGAGTATCTTCTCGACGACTGTCATTCCCATTGGAACACCTCGTGGGTGGGGTTCAGATTACGGCCTTCTGCTTGAGCTCGGCGAGGCGAGCCTCGTCGTAGCCGAGTCGGCCCAGGATTTCTGCGTTGTGCTGGCCCAGCGTCGGAGGCGGCGTCGTCACCGTCCCCGCAGTCCGATCGAACAGCGCGGTGAGCCCGAAGACCTCGATGGGCCCCATCCCGGGCACCTCGACCTTCTGCAGCACTCCGCGATGCTCCACCTGCGGCTGCCGCAGCGCGTCCTTCAAGGACAGGATCTCTCCGCTGGGAACTCCGCGGGCGTTGAGCGCGTCGACCCAGTGCTTCGTGGGCTTCTGCGTCAGCTTCACCTCCAGCAACGGCGTGAGCTGCTTGCGATTGCGCTTGCGCGTGTCGCGCTCCTGGAAACGCGGATCGGTCTTGAGCTCCGGCACCTCCAGCACGTCGCACACCGCCTCCCACTGCTCCTGCTTGTTGGCAGCGATGTTGATGTGACCGTCCTGCGTGACGAACGTGCCGCTCGGCGCCGCGGTGAAATTGTCGTTGCCCATCACCACCGGCTCCTGGCCGCCGATGAGCAGATTCGCCGCCACCCAGCCCATCAACGGCATGATCGAGTCGAGCAGCGCGATGTCGATGAACTGCCCCTCCCCGGTGCGCTCGCGGTGCAGCAGCCCCGCCATCACGGCGAAGGCCGCGTTCAGGCCGCCCACCGTGTCGCAGACCGGAAAGCCCGCACGCAGCGGCGACAGACGCTCGTCGCCGTTGATCGCCATTTCGCCCGACAAGCCCTGGATGATCTGGTCGTAGGCAGGCTTGTCCGCGTCGGGGCCCGTCTGCCCGAACCCCGAGATCGCGCAGTACACCAGCCGCGGATTGATCTCGCGAAGGACCGTGTAGCCGATTCCGAGCCGATCCATGACCCCGGGCCGGAAGTTCTCGATCACCACGTCGGCATCCTTCACGAGCCGCTTGAAGATCTCCTTGCCCTCCGGGCTCTTGGTGTTCAGCGTCACCGACTTCTTGTTGCAGTTCTGGGCAAGGAAGCTCGTGCCCATCAGTCGCTTGTTGTACTCCGGCACGATCCCCAGCTTGCGCGCGAGATCGCCGTCCTTCGGGTTCTCCACCTTGATCACCTCTGCTCCCAGCAGCGCAAGGTGCAATGAGGCAAAAGGACCGGAGAGCACGTTGGTCAGGTCCAGAACCTTGATTCCGTCGAGAATGCGAGGCTTGTCGTTCATGGCAATTCCTGCTCAGTAGGCGAGTGGCCCTGTCTTGTATACCCGGCCCGGAAGCTCCCGTCCGAAGTGACTCGCGACGTCGCGCGCCAACGCGATGAGCGCGCCCAGGTCGATGCCCTGGCACTGTCCGCGACGCTTCAGCGAATGAACGACGTCTTCCGTGGACACGTTGCCGGCGGCCACCTTCGTGAAGGGACAGCCTCCCAAGCCCCCGAAAGCCGTCTCGAAGGTCGTGACACCGGCCTCGAGGGCTGCGTACACGTTTGCCATTCCGAGCCCGTAGGTGTCGTGGAAATGGCACGTGCACTGGATGTCGGGCGACAGCTCGAAGATCGCTCCGAACAGGCGCCGGACCTGCTCCGGATAGGCATGCCCCGCCGTGTCCGCAAGGCTGATGTTGGTCAGTCCGGCCTCCAGATACGCCTTCACGATAGACAGCACACGCTCCTCGGGAATCCTCCCCTCGAAGCCGCACCCGAAGGCGCTCTGCACCGACACCTGCACGCGCTTGCCCAGCTCCACAGCCCGCTTCGCCGTCGCGATGATCCGACGCTGCGCCTCCTCGGTTCCCATCCCCGTGTTCTTCCGGCTATGCGTCTCCGAAGCCGACACGCCCAGGCAGAACATCCCCACGCCGCACGCAAGGCCGCGATCCAGCCCCTTCTCGTTGAGCACCAGCCCCGAGAAGACCACCTTCCCCGCTCCGCGCTCCGATAGCGTCCGGAACAGCGCGTCCGTGTCCGCCATCTGCGGAACCTTCTCCGGATGCACGAAGGAACCCACCTGGATGATGTCCACTCCCGAGGATTCGAGTGCGCCAATCCACCCGAGCTTCGTCTCCGTCGGCACCGTGCGCGCCTCGGCCTGCAGACCGTCGCGAAGTCCGCACTCGTGAATGACGATGTCCTTCATCGATTTCTCCTGAAGCCTCATGGATCGCGGCGGACGATCTCGGCCGCCGACGTTGCGTTTGCGGCGCGCAAGAGCCCATGCGCTTGGACCACGTCCGCGCGCTCGGGGATTGACCTCGGTGGCGGGCTCGATGGTCCGATCGTCGCGCGAAGAGCGGGCGCTCCGCAGAGCATGGCGCGCATGCTGACGCCGCTTGCCCCGGGGTGGCAAACGATAATTTGTCAGGTATACATTCCGAAAAATCATGACCACGCGCCGCGTCCTCCCCTCCCTCACGGCCCTGCAGTTCTTCGAAGCGGCCGCGCGTCACATGAGCTTCACCCAGGCAGCCCACGAGCTGAACGTCACGCAGAGCGCGGTCAGCCGCCAGATCCGCCACCTCGAGGACTACATCCGCAAACCCCTGTTCCTCCGCTACAGACAGCGCCTCACCCTCACCGAGGCCGGACAGGCCTACCACCTCGCCGTCCACGACCTGCTTGACCGCGCCGAGGCGGCCACCCTCCAGATCATGGCCTACGGGTGCGACGGCGGCATGCTCACCATCGCTTCCCTGCCCACCTTCGGCTCTCGCTGGCTCGTCCCGAGGCTCAGCGACTTCGCCGTCAACCACCCAGAAATTCAGCTCAATCTCGTCACCCAGGTCAAGCCCTTCGACTTCGAAGGGAGCGACATCGACGCCGCGATCCACTTCGGCACCGCGGACTGGCCCGGGGCGGTCTGCCATCGGCTCATGGGCGAGGTGGTAGTGCCCGTGGGGGCGCCCTCTCTCATCGCCTCGCGCTCCAAACCGAGACGCCCCAGGGACCTGGCCCGCTATCCGCTGCTGCAGCACGTTACGCGCCCCGAGGCCTGGCAGGATTGGCTCCGCGCCTCCGGCATCGACGACCTCGACGCCCACGCCGGTCCGCGCTTCGAGCAGTTCCACATGGTCATTCAAGCCGCCATCGCGGGCCTCGGCCTCGCCCTGCTCCCGCGCTTCCTCATTCAGGAAGAGCTCGCCAGCGGACGCCTCGTCGTGGCCATCGACCGTCCGATGCGCTCCGACCGCGCCTACTACCTCGTCCACCCCGAGAGGAAGGCCACCTTGCAGCGGGTCGTCGTGTTCCGCGACTGGCTCCTGGGTCAGTGCATCCCGCACGATCGCGACGCGTGACGCTGGCGGCCGCCAGTTTCCGGTGGCGGCCCGCCGGATCGGCGGTTCCATCGGGAAGTTCCCTCCGAAACGCATTCACCTGGCGGATTGTGCCCCCCGTTCCGCCACCCCGTCGTCGCGCGTTCTTCGAGATTCGGGCCCCAATTCGTTTAGCTCCCCGATGGCACGGCGGCTGCTCAGCGTGCTCCCCAGGAGGTGACCATGATTCGGTCCACGTCGAGAACGTCCGTTCGTCAAAGCCGCGCACGCGGGATGATCGAGTCGCAGGGCATGGAGGTCGCACGATGACTCCCTATCACCACCAGATCACCGCCCTGCGAAGCCTCGCCAACAACAGCCCGCTCGATACCGTCGTCGAGCGCTTCCTCGAGAACCTCGCGATGAATCCGGACTTCCACCTCGATTCCCACCCCGAACGGGAATCCCCGCTCGAGGAGGTCGTGTCCGCCACGCTGACGCGCCTCACGGGCAGTCGCCCCGATTTGCGCTGCGACCTGCAGCGTTGCGCAGGCACGGACTTGATCCACGGGGTCTGTTCCGGCGATGGCTACCTGCTGCTTCTGGTGTTCTTCGAGGACGACAAGATCGGCTTCATGAGCTCCATCACCTGTCCACCCGGCCAGCGGCCGTGGAACGCCCGGTTCCGCTTCGCCGCCCACGGCGTGGGCAAGCCAGACCTCAACTGATCCCCCGCGGCCGGGTCCTCGTCTACTCCGCCGCGTGGACCCCACGCGCACCGAGCGCGATGTCGAGACGCTGCATGCCGCGCCCTTCCAGAAGCGATTGACTCGCATCGCAGGCCGTGGCCTCTCCCGCGCACAACACCACGTCGCCTCCTCCCGCGCCCGACGGAATCACCGCTATCCCTTCGACCTCGCCACGAAGCTCCTCGGGCACGATGGGTGCCCCTGCGCCGTCGCCCATCAAGGCGAGCTCCGAGACCTGGTCGCGCAGCGCCCCCACGAACGACTCCACCGTCCCGCCCGAGGCCGCCCTGCGCGCTGCGTCCGTCAGCCGCGCGATGTGCGCCGCATAGGCTTCGTGATCCGAACGGGCAAACGCACGCACTCGCGCGAGCATGTCCCGCGTCGATGCCTCCCGATTCGTGGCGTACACGTCGATCCGAAGCCCGGGCGGCAACACCTGCTCCCGCGACCGCACCGCTCCCCCCGCGTCGAGCCAGCACACCCGCGTGGCGCCGTACGCGCTCGTGATCACGTCGATCCCGCTGCCCCCCCCTTGCGCCTCCCGATGCGCCCGCAACGCCACGGCGAAGACCCGATCCGCCAGCGCCGCGTCGTCGAGCTCCGGTGACTCCCGAAGTGCCCTGGCCGCCAGCGAGGCAACCACGATCGCCGCGCTGGACCCCAACCCGATCTTGCGACCGTCGCGGCGCAGCTCCGAGGCATCGAACCACGGGGCTGGCGCCGAGCCGATGGCGCAGCGAACCTCGGGAGCGACGAAGTCCGCCTTCCGGCTGGCGTCGGCGATCACGTAGCGATCGACTGCCGTGACGATGGCCGGTGCGCCCTCGAGTACCGCGTAGGCTCCCGACAGGACGAGCTTGCCAGGGGCGCGGGCTCTCATCCCTCCTCCAGCTCGACCGTAGCCTGGCCTCCCACGCGTGAAACGATCGCGTCCACCACGCCGGGCAGGGATGCCAGTTCCTGGCGCACGCGCTCCGCGTCGGCCCCCGTCGTGATCACCTTCACATGCGGACCTGCGTCGATGGTCGCCCATGCAGCCAGTGCGCGGTCGCGCATCGAGCGCACGGCGTGGACGCATCCCAGGGTCGAGGGCTCCAGGTAGATCAGGGCGGGGCCTGCTGCCATCGCACAGGCGTGCATCGCCAGCGCACTCTGCTCCGCGGCTTCCCCGAGGGCCTTCAGATCCCTGGCGAGCACCGCGCGCTCGACCTCTGCGGACAGGCGTTGGCACAGCTCGATCCAGGCCGGATAGTACGGGCTCGTGCGCGCCGTGTGTCCCATGCCCTCGGTGGAGCCGACCTTCTTCGGCCCCTTGGTGGTCACCGCCACCACCACCCGCAGGTCCCAGTGCGAAGCCGGGGCAACGGGCTCCGCAGGCAGAACGACGTCGCCGGGCTCGCCGGAGCGCAGACGCACGAAGCCTCCGTGAATGCTCCGCGCGGCCGAGGCGCTCGACCGCCGCGCCAGATCGCTGGCGAGGTCGCGATCGAGCTCCAGCCCCGCCGCTGCCAGCGCCGCAAGCGCGAGCGCTGCGAAGCCCGAGGCGCTCGACGCGAGCCCCGAACCAGTCGGAAACGAGTTGCTGCTCGCAACCCGGGCTCGCGTCTCGATGCGCGCCGCTCGCCGGACCCGATCGAGCAGCGCCGTCACCCGATCGAGGGCCCGTCCTTCCGCCTGGCGGCCGTCGAGCGCGAGCTGATCGACCGCAAGCGACCGATCGAACCGCACCTCGGTCGTGGTCGTCAGCGCCTCGAGCGTGACCGACACGCTCGTCACCGCCGGCACGTTGTGTACGTCGTCGGCCTTGCCCCAGTACTTGGCCAGGGCGATGTTCGCGTGGGCTCGCGCCACCGCGCGTCTGCCAGGGTTCATTCCGCTCCGCTCCGCTTCCTGCGCCCTCAGCTCACGGGCGCCCAGCAGTGCGCACCCTTCCTCGGCGCGCTTGCCACCACCACCCCCGCAAGCTCGCCGAGCCCCGCCACCCGGACCGAGACCCGATCGCGATCGCGCAGCACCGCACGTCCTTCTCCGCCGGCCACGGCCAGGGGACCGCAGGCGACGACGTCGCCTGCGAAGAGATCCGCTCCCTCGCTCGCGAACGCGATCATCTCGCCGAAGGATGCTCTCCACGGGGCCCGCTGGCTCGTCGCGACCTCGTGGCCGTTGACCACGAGAGATACTTCGCAATCCGAAGGATCGAAGCGATCGTGCGACGCGGTGAGCATCGGGCCGAGCTGGCCGAGGCGGAAGCTGCCCCACCCCGGCGACAGGGCTTCACGCGAGGGGAAGGTCCAGAGCGAGATCGGCGCATAGCCGATGATCGCCCGCTCCGCCTGCTCGGGGGTAGCGCAGCGCAGGTCGTCGCCGAGGATCGCCGCGATGCCCGCTTCGAGGCGCGGAGCGGTCTCGTCGGAGGGAACCGGCAGCGGCGCCTCGTGCCCGAGCAGGCAGCGACCGAAGCCCCGACGGAACGACGGGGTCGCTCCCGGGCGCGGCTCGAAGAGCAGGAGCGCCGGGTTGGCGAGGGTAGGGACCATCCACAGGCACTGGGAGGGGTCGAGCACCGCTGAAGGCGGGGCCTCTCCGTCGGCAAGGCAGTCCACCAGCTCCTCGAGGCCGGCGAGCCCGAGGGAGAACACGCGGCGCCGGAAGCTGGACACCTCCGCGAAGCGCTGCGGCGAGGTTTCCAGCTCGAACAACCGCTCGAGCTCTGCCACGCTCAGCAGGCGCCCGCGATACTCGACAGCGAGTACCTCGGCTCCGTCGTACAGCACATGAGCGAGTCGTAGGGGGGCCATGATCCACCGGACGCTCCCAGCTTCGGAACGCCCGTGGAGTCTGCCACGCGACGCTGCCGCCGTCACGCCCGGGCGCGACCTCGGACCGCGCTCTGCGCCGCCCCCCCGACCCCGAGGGGGAACCGCCCCACGACGTTGGGGGAAGGCGGGGGTACCCTCCGCGCCCGCGATCGTCTAAGACCCCTCCGTCGCCATGAACATCTCCCAACGCGGCCACAAGGTCCCCCCGTCCCCCATCCGCAAGCTCGTGCCCTTCGCCGAAATGGCCAAGGACAACGGCGTCGTCGTGCACCACCTCAACATCGGCCAGCCCGATGTCCACACGCCTCCGCAGTTCTTCGAGGCCCTGAGCGGCTTCCCCGATCGCACCGTGGCCTACGGCCACTCCGCGGGCTTCGCCTCGCTTCGCAAGGCCATGGCCGGCTACTACCGTCGCGTCGGCTACGACGTCGACACCGAGCACGTCACCGTCACCACGGGCGGCTCCGAAGCGATCCTGTTCAGCATGATGGCCATCTGCGATCCCGGCGACGAGATCATCTGCTTCGAGCCGTTCTACACGAACTACAACGGCTATGCGATCCAGGCCGCGATCCAGCTCAAGCCCCTGCGCTGCAACATCGAAGACGGCTACCACCTGCCCACGCGCGAGCGCATCGAGGCGCTCATCACACCTCGCACGCGGGCCATCATCGTCTGCTCCCCCAACAACCCCACGGGGACCGTCCTGCGTCGCGATGAGATGCAGACCCTGGTGGACATCGTGCGCGAGCGCGACCTGTTCCTGATCAGCGACGAAGCGTATCGCGAGTTCGTGTACGGCGAGGTCCCCCACACCGGCGTGCTCGAGTTCCCCGAGATCGCGGACCGCGCGGTGCTCATGGACTCGCTCAGCAAGCGCTACAGCCTGTGTGGCGGGCGGGTCGGCTGCCTGGTCACCCACAACCCCGATCTGCGGCGCACGTTCCTGCACCTCGGCCAGGCGCGCCTGTGCCCCCCCTCCGTCGAACAGCACGGATCCATCCCGCTTCTCAGCCTCGAGAACGACTACTTCAAGCAGGTCCAGACCGAGTACAAGCTCCGTCGCGATACCGTGATGCGCGGGCTCCAGCAGATCCCGGGCGTCGTCTCACGCACCCCGGAAGGCGCCTTCTACGTCATGGCGCGGATCCCCGTGAAGGACTCCGGCCGCTTCGCCCAGTGGCTGCTTACCAACTTCCGGCTCGACAACGAGACGGTCATGGTCGCGCCCGGCGACGGCTTCTATGCGACCGCGGGGCTCGGGCTCGACGAGATCCGCATCGCCTACGTGCTCGAGGTCCCCAAGCTCGAGCGCGCGATGTTCTGCTTGAAGGAAGCCCTCGCCCAGTACGAAGACTGACCCTCTCCGCTGCTCGTCACGATCGCCTCCGATCGATTCGCCATCCGACACGTTTCGAACGTCCCTGCCACCTGCGCGGAACCGCGCCCGACACCGGTTGCCGTTGCGTCGGACTACTCTGCCTGCGTACACTCGGCGCAGTGTGCCGGGAGCTCCTCCCGGCCTCGCGATGACCCTCACGGATGGGCGGAGCATGGGACTGACACGATTGACGGGGTGGGGAAGAGTTCGCGCGGGCGCGCTGGCCTGCGTCGTCCTCGCGGTGCCCGCAACGACGGCGACGTCGTTTGCGCAGAATTCCCAGGACCGGGCAGCCGCGCGCGACCTGTTCAACGAGGCCCGCAAGCTCGTCAAGGCTGGCGACTACGCTTCCGCCTGCCCCAAGCTCGAGGAGAGCCAGCGGCTCGACCCCGGCGTCGGCACCCTGTTCAACCTCGCCGATTGTTATGAGCACACGGGCAAGACCGCGAGCGCCTGGTCGATGTTCGCCGACGCTGCCGCGGCTTCGCGTGCATCCAAGGAGCCCGAGCGGGAGAAGGCCGCTCGCCAGCGTGCCCAGGATCTCGAGCCCAAGCTCCTTCGCCTCAGCATCATGATCCCGCCCTCGGTCGAGGTCTCCGGGATCGAAGTCCGGCGCGATGGCACCGTGCTCAACAAGCCGATGTGGGGTCAGGCCGTTCCGGTCGATTCGGGCGAGCACAAGATCGAGGTGACCGCGCCCGGCAAGAACCCCTGGTCCGTCACCATCACGCTCTCCGGGGA
>CAYMUE010000023.1:42249-54496 GCA_964393505.1 uncultured Polyangiaceae bacterium | reverse complement strand
CGACCCCTACCGTGTCAAGGTAGTGCTCTACCACTGAGCTACGCGCCTGCGTCCGGCTGCGCCGAACCCCTTCGGCTTCCCAAAGGGACCTCGCATCTAGCCGGCCCTCCGCCTCGTGTCAAGGCGATCATCCCGCCATCGACAACACCCGCTCCACCAGCTTCTTCACCCCCGCGTACACCTGCCCGATCCGCTCCGCCTCCATGTAGGCCGGCGTCGTCACGATCCGGTTCGCCTCGTCCACCACGATCCCGTCCACCTCGGCCTCCTGGTGACGCGCCCCCAGCTTCTCGAGATCCGCCGCGGTCCCGACGTCCTTGCCGATCGTCAGCAGCGGGTGATGCTGCGCACCCAGGGCCCGCGCCACGATCACCGGCGAGATGCAGATCGCGCCGATCGGCTTTCGCATCGCGTGCGCCTCGCGCAGCACGCGCTCCACGTCCGCATCGATCGAGCAGGCCGCGCCGTGCACGGCGTAGTCGACCAGGTTCTTCGCCGCACCATAGCCCCCGGGCAGGACCACCGCGTCCCACTCCGTCATCCGCAGCTCCGACAACGGAAGGGCCTTGCCCCTGGCGATCCGTGCCGCCTCGACCAGCACGTTGCGCGTCTCGCCGGTCGGCTCCTGCCGGGTGTGATCCATGACGTCGCGCTGCGGCTTGTCGGGCGCGAACACCTGATAGGACGCGCCGGCGCGATCGATCGCCAGCAGCGTGCTCACTGCTTCGTGAATCTCGGCCCCGTCAAGGAATCCACAGCCTGCGAGGATGACTGCGACCTTCTTCATGGGGCGCATTGTAGACCACCGTCACGGTCACGGTCACGGCCCACGCGTCTCGGGTGGACCACGACCACGACCACGTTCGGTCACGGTCCGCGGCCCGCGGTCACGGACAGATCATTGCGTGGTCGTACGGGAACTCGAAGTGCTGCAGTACGGAGTCCATCGGCGCCTGCTGCACGCCTTCGCACCGCAACGAGTCGAGGAAGTCGACGAAGTCCACCTTCTCGTAGCCGCGGTTCATCTGCGTCATGCGCGTCGAGGTGAAGGCCTTCCAGATCG
Organism: uncultured Polyangiaceae bacterium; assembly: GCA_964393505.1. Classification (GTDB taxonomy): domain Bacteria; phylum Myxococcota_A; class Polyangia; order Polyangiales; family Polyangiaceae; genus JACRCQ01. Next base: position 53,433 of record CAYMUE010000023.1, on the reverse strand, counting down.
TCTCGTCGGCGATCGTGGAGGGGTCCCACGCCTCGCTTTCGGTGTCCCACAGGTGCCAGGCCATGGCCGTGACCATCATCTCGCCGAGCTGCTGATCGATGGGGCCGTTGGGGTCGGGCTTGGGCACGTAGGACTTGGGCGTACGGACGTCGTACCACCAGGTGGTGCCCTCCTGCTTGTCGAAGTAGATAGGCTTGCCGAGCATCATCTGGCCGTAGAACGTGGCCCACCCCTCGCTCCACGCCATGCCGGGCTTCTCGAGCATGCTGCCGCTGTGCTTGCCCGCCTCGCGCGGGGAACGGGAGTACGAATCCATGATGTAGTGGCCGAACTCGTGGAGGATCACGCTCGCCGACCACTGGTGCGGCGAGTCGTCGGTGCCAGCGAGCAGCACCGCTCCCGCGTATAGATCCTGGCCGCCGTCATACTTGACCGCTGCACCCCAGCCCTTGGGCACGTAGCAGGTGCCGTTCGCGCAGTCGAAGCGCTTGCCCGGCTCCCACAACGCCAGCACGTTGAAGGGCTTGATCGAGGGCGCGTAGTACAGCGCCTGGTTCAACCCGTAGACGAGCAGCTCGTAGATGTAGAGCGCGCCGGAGCCGTCAACCTCGCGCACCACCACCGTGCCGATGTCGGAGTTGCCATTCGTCGGCGCCGCCCAGTTCCAGTACTCCTGCGACTCGAGGTTCGAATACTGGTACGTCGAGGGACGCGCCACCGCGAGCATCGGCACGCCGTTGTCGTCGAACACCATCGGGAAGAACCACAGCCAGGTGTTCGCGGTCGGCGCCTTGGTCGCGTCGATCTGGAACTCACCGTCCGGGTCCCGCGTGTACGCGCTGCCGATGTACTCGTCGCCGTCGTAGGCCACGACCACCACCGAGTACGCCGGGTCGATCACCTGGTTGTCGTAGTCATAGCCGGTGAGATCCTCCTTCACCGTCGGGTGCTCGAAGTGGAGCTTGCCCGTGATCGGGTGGGACTCGCCCCCGGCGTTGGACATGCACGTCGCGCCGTAACCCGGCGACGCCTGACACAGCCCCGTGTCGCATGATGTCAACACCCACGCGCCCTGCGTGCACGTGCGATAGGAGTACTTGTCCGCGCACTCCGAGGCCCCCTCCACGCAAGTGCCTTCGATCTGACACGAGGCGCCGTCCGCGTCGGTCTTGCAGATCATCCCGGTCTTGCACGCCCCGGAGACGACCTTCGGCGGCTGATCGTCGGCATCGGAGACCACGCACATCTCGAGGGTGTGATCATCGACGCAACGGCCTGTCGTGGGGACGTCGCCGCACGGGCCCGTGATCGATCCAGCGCTGCCTGCGACACCTGCTGTGCCCGCAGCGCCCGCGGCTCCTGCCTCTCCGGCGCCCCCCCCCTCGGGGTTGCCGGCGCTGCCGCCCTCCCCCTCCTGCTGCTCGGAGTCCTTGCTGACGATGGTGCATCCGGCGAGGAGCACGAGACTGGCCCAGCACAGAAAGAGAGAAGTCCGCATGGTGCGTGATACTCCGTTCGGACCAGGATCGTTCCCCGGAGCCCCGGAGGCAACCCCGGGATTCAAGTCGCCCCGCAACGTGGACGTGGCCGATCGAGGCCGTGACCGTGACCGCCCGAGCTAGCGCTTGATCCGAATCGGGGGAGGACGTCCCCCCGGAGGAGCCTTGGTGGTGTTCGTTGCCGTGGCGGTGGCAGGGGTCTTCGCGGTGGAGGTCGCGGTCGCCGTGGCAGTGGCCGGCGTCTTCGCAGTGGAGGTCGCGGTCGCCGTGGCGGTGGCCGGCGTCTTCGCAGTGGAGGTTGCAGTCGCCGTACTCTTGGGCGGCGTGTAGGTAGCGGTCGCCGTGGCGGTGGCAGTCTCCACCGGGGCGGTGTCCGCGGGAGCCGTGTCCACGGGCGGCGTCTCTGCGGTCGGCTCGACGGTGGTCTCGGGTGCGATGGGAATGGGAATGGGGCCGGAGTCGGAGGTATCCGGGTCGGAGAAGCCGCGGGCGGCCCAGGCAATTCCGCCGATGATGGCGACGAGCGCGCCTCCACCAAGGGCGAGGCCGATGACCAGCGGGAGGCTGCTCTTGCGGCGTCGGGCGATGACCGGCGGAGCCACGCCGTAGGGTGCGCCAAGCGGCGCGCCCATGCGCATCGGCTGGCCCATCGGTGCGCCCATACGCATGGGCTGCCCCATCATTGGAGTACCCATGCCCATGGGCTGGCCCATCGGTTGCCCCATGCCCATGGGCTGGCCCATCGGAGCCCCCATTCCCATGGGTTGGCCCATGGGAGGCTGCGGGGTGTAGCCCCCCTGCATCATCGGGGGGGACGGCATGGCAGGAGACGCCGGCACTGCCTGATCGATCATGGTGGGTGCGACGGGATGTCCACCGGCGGCGGGGGGCGGGGGGGCGTTGAGATCGACGAGAGGTTCACCGACGACGGTTCCGCCCGGACGTCCACTGCCGCCGTAGGGATCACCTGGGGGTTGGTTCATGAGGCATCTCCTCGGCGCGCGTGGCGTGCCGCAACGACCATTCCATACCGGAAAGCAAGGCGGGTTGCCACCGAACCGTTCGGATGCCGATGGCCGGGGTCCGGACGGCAGGGTAGACTCTTCGTTCGCACGGTCAGGGAAGGAACGGTCCCTGGTCGGCGTAAGCAACCTGGCAGCGCGATCCATCGGGAGCGTGTTGCACCGACACGAAACGAAGTGTTTCCTTTGCAGCGCGGGAGAGGGTAGATGCGGATGCGTCCTTCCTGGTTGATCGTGGCGTTGGCAGCCTGCGCGGGACTGGCTGCCTGCACCATCCAAAAAGCCAACGACGACGACACGGAGCCGGGCGAGGGAGGGTCCGGCGGCGAGGCGGGAAGCTCGGCGGGTGGGAGCGCCGGGTCGACCTCGCAGGGGGGCGCTGCGGGCACGACGAACCACGGTGCGTGCGGCGACGTTCCGGTAAGCGGCATTTGCGCCGACAAGTCCACGATCAAGACGTGCGTGATCCCGGAGACCTCGGATCCTGAGAAGGATCCCGAGAAGGTCATCACGACGAGCTGCGGGACGGACCGCGAGTGCGTGATGGACAAGGGGGTCGCGACCTGCAAGCTGCTGGGCGAGTGCAAGACCGGCGACACGAGCTGCAAGAACGACACGACGCTGCTGACGTGCGCGGGAAGCGGAGCGTCGGCGAAGTGGCAGGAGACGGCCTGCAACACGGCGAACGGCGAGAAGTGCGTGATCGGAAAGCCGGGCACGCCGGCGAAGTGTTTCCCGCTGGCGAGCTCGGGGCAGCCCGATCGGCTGACCGGCACGATCCAGTTCGAGCGCCGCAAGCCGAACGAGACGAACACCGGGTGGTCCGAGGTGGAGGTGCGCGACGCGACGGATGCGTACGTGGGCGTGTTCGACGGCGACGTGATGATCGGCAAGGCGTTGACCGGCTACGACATCGACACGCAGCAGTTCAACTACGATGGCAAGTTCACGGCCGAGCTGAGCGCACCGATCACGGACAACACGTGGATCTGGGTGTGGGCGATGGCGTTCAACTACGACACGGGCCAACCGCTGATGGCGATTGCGAAGGCGAAGGGCTCGGACGTGATGGCCAACGCGGAGGGTGCCGAGGAGTACTGGGCGTGGGGCTCGAAGGTCAGCGCTCTGGGGAGCGGGTTGGACCTGAGCCCGATGGTCATCCGGGAGGCGGATGGTTCGGGCGCGATGAACGCCTACCAGTGGATCGACTTCGGGCTTCAGCGCACGCAGACGATCCCGGGGACGGCGCAGAAGTCGTTGATCGTGTACTGGAGCGACGAGCACCTGCCGGAGTGCGGAGCGTGCTTCTGCGGGCCGCAGTGTGGCGGCGGTGCGGTCAAGTACGGCACGGGCGCGGGCGAAGTCGACATGTACGACAGCTTCATCGCGTTGGGCGGGCCGGAAGGTGATCAGACGCACTGGGCGAGCCCGGTGATCAGCCACGAGTTCGGCCACTACGTGATGATGAACTACTCGGTGTCGCCGGGCGAAGGCGGGCCGCACTACCTCGGACAGGCCTCCAAGCCGGGCCTCGCGTACTCCGAAGCGTGGGCCACCGCGTTCGCGCAGACCAACGTCGGCAACCCCGTGTACATGGACCAGCAGGAGGGCACGTTCTTCTGGGTCGACATCGCGAAGTACACGTACACCAACGGCAACCTCGAGAAGCCGGATCCCGACGGCGCGATCGACCAGAACCTCAACGAGAACGTCGGCGCCGGGATGATCTGGAAGCTTTGGGTCCCGACGCAGACCGCGTCCGATCAGCTCGATATCGGCACGGATCCCGACGGCCGCGGGCTGGGTGATTCGAAGATCTTCACGGTGCTGACGAACCCCGAGCTGATCGACGGCACGCTCAATCGCGGCTACTCGAAGGTCGATTTGGTCGACTTCTTCGATTCGGCGTTGTGCACGAGCCAGGCAACGGACGCGGACATCTCTGCGGTCGTAGCCACCACCGGGTTCCCGTATGATCCGGCCACCAAGCCGGCTTGCCAGTGATGGAGATGAGGAAGGTAGCCATGAAGATCCTGACGGCATCGATTCTGACGACCAGCGCGCTGTGCGCGTTCCTCGCTCTTGGCTGCAGCAACGGCAGCACGGCCTCGGGCACCCAGTCCGGACCGCAGAATCCGGAGTTCACCCAGCGTGGCATGAATGCTCCGCTGATCGTGCGCGTGCGCGGCCCCGAACCCGTTCCGGCCGGCGGCGACATCAAGGTCGACGTCGAGGTGCACGTGAACGAGCCCCTCAAGTTCCCGGTCACTCTGCAGGTTCGCACCCCGGCCAACGCGCAGCTCCTCTCGGGTCAGCCCGCCGAGGTGCTCCAGCTCAACTCGGTCGGCGTGTTGACCCGCTCGTACATGGTCCGCGTCAACGGCCCGCTGCAGAGCCCCATCGTCGTGACCGCCGACGGTCGCGATCCGGGCGGCGCCATGGGCCTGCACGCCGAGCGCACCTATCCCGCGGCCGCGGCAGGTGGCAACGTCACCAACACCCAGCGCCCGCCGATCGTCCGCCCCACGGCTCCTCCGCGCTGATCGTCATCCCCCTCCCCGCATAGAGCCGGGCACTCCCCTCCCCTGATCTCGCCTCTCGCCGGTGCTGCAAGCGCAGCGGACTACGACGCGTTGCGGACGCAGCGGAAGCCGAGCCCTGGGACTTGATAGGTCACGACGGCGCCGCCGCGGTACCAGGCGTTGCACCCGGCGGAGGGACGGTTCCAGCCTCCGCCACGGATCGCATGGACACCGACGCCCTTACCGCTGGGGGCGTGCCAATCGACCTGCTTGCCCCCTGGATAGGAGCCGTAGGTGTCGAGCATCCACTCCCACACGTTGCCGGCGAGATCGTGGATCTTGCCGGTCGGCAGCACGCGGGCGCCCTTCGAATGGGTCTTGACCGCAGACGGCCCGCCTCCGTGACAGCCCCAGTCTCCGCCGGGAGACCACTTCGGGGCGCCCGTCGGCGCATAATCCATGAACTCGCACGTGGGCAGCTCGTCGCCCCAGGGGAAGTTGCGGCCGTCACCGCCGGTCGCAGCCCAATCCCACTGCACCTCGGTGGGCAGGGACTTGCCCTGTTTCTCGCAGTAGTTCTGCGCCTTGGTCCAGCTCACCAGATTCTGCGGGTAGTCGGGGTGCTTCCTCCAGGTCGCCCAAGGGTCATGGTACCCGGGCTCCTCGCACTCGCCCTTCTGCACGCACTTCTCGTAAGCCCCTGCGGTGACCTCGGTCTCGTCCATGCAAAACGGTTTGGTCAACACCATCACTGTGGTCTTGTCCTCGCCGTTGCGGATCTTGTTGCGACCCATCTTGAAGCCTTCGGGACCGGTGGCGGGCAGGTACACCTCGCCCGGCGGACAGGCGGGCTCGCACCGCGAGGAGGCGGCATCGCAGCGTTCGATCGAGTGGCAGGTGGCGAGGGTCTTCTCGCGGGCCTGCTCGCAAGCGCGCAGCTCGCTGCCTTCGCACCACTTCTCGCCCTCGGCGTGAGTGCCGCACACGCCTTTGGACGGTGCAGGGGCGCTGGCGGAAGCCGACGGTGCGCCGGACGGTTCGGGGGCAGGCGGGGAAGTTCGCTTCGAGCACGAGGGCGCGAAGAGCGCGAAGCACGCGGAGGCGACGAGAGCGAGGAGATTGCGACAGGACATGGAGGCTGCCGCAGTCTACTCGCCCCACCGGCTCGCGACGAATTCGTCGCATCCGGGAGGGTGGTGGGTCATCCGTGATCGGCAGCGAAGCGCAGGGCGTTGCGGCGCGCCAGGGCCATGATCGTGCCCTGCGGGTTCACACCGGGCGAATCGGGCAGCATCGAGGCGTCGTTGATGTTCAACCCGTCGAACCCGAAGACCCGTCCGTAGGAGTCCGCGGCGCAACGGTCCTTGCGCTCACCGACGGGGCAGCTCGAAAACGCGTGTACGGTCGTGAGGCTCACAGCGGAGCGCGGCAGCAGGTCATCGAGCCAGCGGACGGCATCGACGCGGGAATCGATCACGGGCATTCCCTGCACGGAGGGATAGACTTCGGAGGCGCCGGCGGCGAGCAGCAGGCTGGACAGGCGTGCGAGCCCGCGGCTGAGCTGGCGCAGGTCTTCGTCGGACAGCTCGTAGCGGATCACGGGACTTCCTTCGCCGAAGAAGGAGGGGCGCACGGAGCCCCGGCCGTTGCCCTTCACGGCGACGTACCAGGTGCCGAAGCGACGCAGGTCGCTCATGGCGTGGGAGGTGCGGGTCCAGTTCTCGCTGAGCAGCATGGCGAGGTGTCCGGCGGAGAAGAAGGCGCCGCCGATGGACAGCTCGGGCCAGAACTCCTTGACCTGGAGCAGGGGAAGCACGCTCTTGTGTGCGTCGATCGCTTCGGGGAAGCGGGCGCCCACCTTGAGCATGGGGTGGATGCGCAGCGTGTCGCCCACGTGGTACTTGATGCCGCTGCGTCGCAGCAGCGCGGGGGTCTGCGTGGGGCCGGCGCACACGAACACGTGATCGGCCTCGATGCGCGTGAGGCTCGAGGTGCCGTCCTCGTGCGTGAGCTCGGCAAGCACGCCGGTGATCCTGCGTCCCTTGCGCAGGAGCATCGCGGCGCGACACCCGGTCAGGAACCTGGCGCCACGGGATTCCGCAGTCGGAATCAGAGTCCGCGCCATGCTCTGCTTGGCGCCGCAGCGACACCCGCTGGCGCACGTGTTGTCGCCGCGGCACCCGCGCGCGGTGCGAGGCACCTGTTGGTAGCGCCACCCCATCCCCTCGATGCCGCGGGCGAACACCTGCGTGCTCGCGGGCAAGGGCGCACTCCACGTCGACACGTGGGTCTGCGTCTCCGCCCACGAGAAGTGCTCCTCGAGCTGCTCGGGCTCGCACCCCTCGAGGTCGTAGCGAGCCTTCCAACGCAGGGCGATCTCCGGTGGCACACGGTGCCAGAACCCGCAGTTGACCTCGGTGCTCCCACCCAGACAGCACCCCTCGACGTAGCCGATGGGCACGGTTCCCAGGATCGGAAGCATGCCGCGGTTGCGGTACACCTTGCGCATCCCCTCGGTCGCCGTGCCGCCGTAGGTCGAGGCCGGATGACGCGATCCCTCCTCGAGCACCAGCACGTCGAAGCCCGCCTCCGCGAGGACGCTCGCCGTGGTCGAGCCTCCGGCGCCGGAGCCCACGACGAGCACCTGCGCGCGATGGCGATCACCCATGGGGGGCCTCGATGATTGCGCACGGGTGAGTCTCCTTGGCCGTGCGATCGGTTGCGGCGGACACGGCGGCGTCCTCGTACCAGGCGAGCAGCGCGGTGCTGCGCAGGGGGCGGAAGAGCTGGCGAGCGATCGCGAGCCTCCCCCACGCCCACGCGGCAACGATGCGTCGCCGTCTCGCGAGGGGCAGCGAGGAGAAGGGACGCGCGTGGGTGATCAGCACGGTCATCGAGAAGCCGGACAGGCCGAGGGTCATGGCGAGGCGCAGGTACCAGGGGAGCGCGGCGGTCTGACCGGCCACGAACGCGCACACGCGCTGCACGGCGGCAGCGCGGTCGGGCAGGTCGTGATCGGGGAGCAGCGCTTCGCAGATCGACTGCAGAAGTCGCGAGGGGGCGGGCTCGTGTGAGGCGCGAACGAGCGGGGTGATGACGCGCACGGGTAGTCCGCCGGCGGTCTTGGGATCGAGCAGGCGACCGGCGCGCTGCATGGCCAGCACGGTTCCGAGCTCGATGCCGTACCAGCCCATGGCGGCGACGCCCCACAGGGTGACGGGGGCGTAGAAGGTCAGGTGGACGAGCACGGCGTAGCTGAAGGAGGTCGCCTCGGGCACGCCGAAGCCGGCGAGGGCCTGCATGCAGAACCAGTGGAAGGGGCCGATGAAGCCGGGGCTGCTGGGGAGGAGGATGCCGAGGTTGGTGGCGGCCATCACCACGACCGCGCGGCCGTAGAGCGCAGGCAGGTGGAAGCACGACATCGCGAAGACGAACATTCCGGCCTCGGCGAGCCACACCAGCACGCTCAACGTGACGATCGAAGGGAGGCGGCGGGCGTCGCGCAAGGGCGACACCCCCTGGGTGATCTGCGAAACGAGGCCGACCACGCGGTCGTGGGTCGAAGCGGGGAGCGGAGCGGCGAGGCGCGAAGCGAGGGAGATGACGCGATAGGGGGCGAGGGCGCAGAGCACGACGAGGACGAGGGCGACGCCGAAGATCGGGGCGGCGACCCTGGCAGACTGCAGGACCCAGCCGTGCACGGGCACGACGAGGGGCGCCGCGATGAGCAGGCCGACCATGACGATGCCGTCGAGGAGCCGCTCGAGGAAGGTGACGGTGAGAGCGCGGGAGAAGGGCATGCCGGTGCGCTCGGCGAGCATGCCTGCCCTGGCCAGCTCGCCGAGGCGTGCGGGGAGCAGGTTGTTCACGGCGTAGCCGACGACGACGATATTGCTGGCGGTGAGCGTGGACAGGTGGGCGTCCTGCCGGACCAGCTCGCGGCAGCGGACGCCGCGCAGCACGTGGCCGGCGACGTAGCAGGCGATGGCGAGGGGTACGAAGGGCCACCAGCGGGCGTGGGCGAAGGCCTGCTGCACGCCGGTGCGATCGAGTCGCCAGGCGGCGAGGGCCAGGAACGAGGCGCTGACGGCGAACCCGGCGAGGATCGTCGCGCGGCGGATGCCAGTCCCGGTGCCCGTGCGCTTCATCAAGTGCGCGGGCATCATGCCCGCTTTGCGAGGCACTGACAATTCGGCTGGATCATCCGCCGTCCTGCACCCCCCAGCAGCCGTCGTTCCCTCGCTCCACGAGCTTGCCGGTGTGCTTGCCCACCGAAATCCTGCGCATGTGCTGCACGAAGTGGTCGTCCTCGCGCGGCCCGAGAGGCTGCGGAATCGCGGCGAGCGTCCGATACGGGCACATCTCGATCGAGGGGTCCTTGCCGCGCGTGAAGGTGACGCGCGAGAGATAGCCGAAGCCGGTCCACGGGTGGTCGGAGTGCTGGTGGAACACGAAGTTGCCCATGCTCACGGCGATGGGTTTCCCACGGTGGAACTCGACACGCTGGGGCGTGTGCGTGTGATGCCCGAGCACGACGTCGGCCCCCGCCTCCACGGCTCCCTGCAGGACCTTGCGGTGCGCCTGGACCGGCTCGTTGGAGTACTCCTGCCCGATGTGGAGCGACACGACGACCCAATCGACCTGTGGGCGCACGCGCGCGATCTCCCCGCGCAGCAGGTCGATGCTCGCGGGCGCCACGTACTTGCGCGGCTCGGGGTTGTTCGCAGGGCCGTCGTTGAAGATGGCGGTCATCGCGAAGAACGCCAGCTTGTGTCCCTTGCGCTCGATCAGCCGAGGTCCCATTGGTTTTTCCGCGGTGGAGCTCGTCCCCACATGCGCGATGCCGACGCGATCGAGGTTCTCCAAGGTCTCGCCGAGGGCGCGCTTGCCGTAGTCCCAGGCGTGGTTGTTGGCGGTAGAGACGATGTCGAAGGCGCCGCGGGTGAGGACGTCCGCGCCCCCAGGAGGCCCGGTGAACACGAGGGGGTTGTCCTTGTGCCCAGTGATCCCTTTCTGATCGCTGAGCGGGCACTCCAGGTTCGCGAACCGGAGGTCGGCGGACAGGAGCAGCGGGCGGATCTTGCCGAAGGGATCCCATGTCGGGTCACGAAGTATTTTCTGACCGGTGCCGCGCGACAGGTCGATGTCGCCGCCGGCGATCATCACGAGCGGTCCCGAAGGCGCCGCGCCCGCGGGAGCGGCCGCAGCGGAGGCGCTGCCTTCGGGAGTGGGCGGAGCGGATGCGCTCGGCGCGGAGGCGGGCTCGCTGGCCGACGGTGCGGCGCTCGGGGCGAGGGCGTCGGGGGGAAGAGGAGCGGAGTCGCCCCCGCGGCTGCATCCTGAGACGGCCTGCAGGGCGACGATCAGCGCAGCAGCCGCTGTCGAACGAGTCATGCGCATCGAGGAACGAATCACCGCGGGAGAGCATGTCACGCCGCCCCGGGACCGCAAGCTCACCGGCGCAGCGGCGCGCCTGGAGGCCGTGCGGATCTACCGACGAAACACCACGACGCGGCGCGCGTTCTTGTCGTTTCCGAGGGAGCCGCGCGTCACCAGCGTCAGCGACTTGCCTTGCGCGATCTTCGCGATCGGCACCTCGCCGTCGAGGGACCAGGGGGATCCGTCGAGGCTCAACGGCAGGATGTACGGCTTGAGGCGCGTGAGCCCCACGGCGACGACCTCACCCTTGCCCTGGCGCCAGGCGACGCGGGCGCCGTTGGCTTGATCGACGACGCCTTCGATGGTGGTGGGGTCGAAGCGGAGGCTGCCCATGCGCAGCGCGAAGGTGAGCATGGCGAGCGCAGCCTCGCGGGCGCCGCGATCGTCGAAGTCGGCGTACACTCCGAGCCAGAAGGGGAGGGGCGCTTCGGCGGCCGCCTGCTTGCCTCGAAGTCCCTCGAGGTTCCACTTCTGTGCCTTGGACTGGACGCACAGCAGCGCGCGGGGGGATTCGCTCGCGGGCAGCTCGGGACGACAGCTGTGGGGAGAGTTGATGCCGAGGTCCGGGTAGTAGGAGCCGTCGTCGATCAGCGTCATCGCGATCAGACGGCTCGCCACCTTGCCGGGGAGACCGGAGGGCTCGGCGCGGACGATGCCGGGTTCGGGGACGGACGCCGCGCGGAGGACGGTGAAGGCGTCGGC
>CAYMUE010000023.1:7244-42149 GCA_964393505.1 uncultured Polyangiaceae bacterium | reverse complement strand
TGCGACTTGGGAGTAACCAGCGCGGGGTCGAGCTCCTCTTTCTGGTGGCCACTCATCCAGGCTTCGAACGCGCGGTCCGAGCAGACCGTTCCGACGCGATCGTCGGGGATCGTGACGCGCGGCAGCTTGCGCGTCTTGAGCGCCTCGAAGCCGCCCACCCTGCTCGCGAGAACCGAAAGCCAGCGCAGTCCGAGCCTGCCGGCTCCCGGCTTCTGCTGCTCGATCTGCACGTGCACCTGCTCGCTGTCGCAGGTGCAGAACAACAGGCCACGCGGGCCGCTGACCTCGCCGCTCTTGCGACGCACCTTCAACACCGGGTCCGCTTCGGTCCCCTCGAGGGAGCCGACCAGCACCGAGCAGGTGTCTGCCGGAATGTCGATGCTCCTGCCGTTGGGCGGCAGGTCGAGCCATTCGCCCGCGGTGGTGAAGCCGTGCTCGTCGAACCCGGCACCGCGCTGCTCCAACCCAGGGAGTACGGCATCGCGATGGCGCTTCTCCTCTCCCGCAGAGCGCGACAGGAGGAACCCCGTCCCCGCCGCCATGGCCATCACCACGATCACCAGCGCGACCTTCGTCTGCGTCCTGCGCCGGCGGCGCCTGCGGGCCGTCTGGACGGCGTCGATCCGCTCCTGACGACGCTGACGCTCCGCCTCGGCCGTCACGCGAGCCTGTATCACCTCGTCGGCCTGCGTCGGGTCCCGACCGGACAACACCGCGTCGGCCCGCTCCAGCTCGAGCAAGTCGAAGTCGATTTCCCTGGGGTCCTTGGGTGCGCGCGGGTCTGCCACGCTGCGATGATCCACGAACCCCGAGCCGGAGACAAGTTCAGCGCACTGCCAGTGCGGGCTCAGCACACGACCGGCGCAGGATCAGCGCACATCGAAGGTCTTGACGAACCGCGTCTCGCTCCCGCTGAACGACGCGATCCGGACCGAGAGATAGGCCCGCTCGACGCAGTCACGCTGCGCGTCGCTCAGCTTTCGCGGTTCTTGAACGTCCACCGCGGACACGACACCCGTCGTCGCGACCGTGATCTGCATGCGGACGTCGTAGGGCCTCTTGAGCATCGCAAGGCACTCGACGACGGCTGGCTCGGCCTGGTTGGTGGCCTGATCGGCGATGGCCAGATCAAAGGGTTGGAGCAAGGGCAGCGATTCGAGGCCGACGGCCTGGGCGAGCTCGGCGGGAGCGGCGAGGGCGGTCACCGGCTCGCTGTCCATCACGCTGCGGAGGCGTGGCGCCTTGCGGACGCCGTACATCACGACGGTGGCCCCGACGATGGCGACGGCCGTGATGGCGGTGGTTGCTGCCAGCAGGTGCTTGCCCCACGGCACCGGGGCTGGCGCGGTGAGCTCCGGCGGCGGCGGCTCGGAGGCCATGGCGGTCGGTGCGAGGGACTCGGCGCCGGCTCCCGTGCTCCGGGCCGGGCCTGCCTGCCCGCTCTGCAAGCTCGTGTACGCTCCCCGTCCCGTCTCGTCCCCGTTGCGTTGAGGATTCATCGTCGTCCCCCCGTCGTGTCGGAGCCGCGCTCCGATCCGGCACGCCTACCGAGCGATCGGAAGCGTCGCCCTTGTTGCAGGCTTTGGGGGGGAATGTTCGACGGTCAAGATGAGCCGTTGCCGGGGGGGTCTTGCCCGCGACCCCGCAGCCCTGCTAGACCCGCCGTTCCCCCCCAGGAGACCGAACAACGTGGGCGCGCTCAAAGGCTCGATTACCTATTCCCGCTTCTACGTGCAGGGTGACCTGCCGGAGAACTTCGCCAACGGGTACATGCGGCGGATCCGCAACCGGGTCTTCGAGCCGCTCACGCCCGACAGCGACGATCCGACGCATTGGGGTTGGTGTTCGATCGCCGATCCGTTCGATCTCGAGCTCGATCAGGAGAAGGTGTTCTTCAACGCGTACCTGAACCTCGGGTTGCGAATCGACCGCTGGTCGGTGCCAGGGCCCCTGGTCAAGGCCCAGCTCGCCCAGGCCACCAAGGCGGTGCTCGAGAAGAAGGGTCGCGAGCGGCTCAGCCGCGCCGAGAAGGAGGAGCTCAAGAGCGTGGTCGTGCGCAAGCTGCGCAAACAGCTCCTGCCCGCCATGAAGGTCATCGATCTGTCGTGGAACACCGAGACCGGCGTCGTCCGCTTCTGGTCCCGCTCCAAGAAGAGCGTCGAGATGCTCCACGAGATGTTCGAGAAGACCTTCGGGCTCAAGCTGCTGCCCCACGGTCCCTACGCGGCCGCGGTGCGCGCGGGCTGCGATCCCGAGCAGCTCGAGCGGCTCAGCTCGACCCAGCCCGCGGTCTTCCATGCGGAGACGGCGACGGCGGAGGAGGAGTAGGCGCCATGGATGTGGTCGACAGGATCGAAGGCTGCAGCTTCGCGGGCGCGGAGTTCCTCGTGTGGCTGTGGTTCGAGAGCGAGCTGTTCGAAGGGACGCTGCAGCTCAGCGACGACACGACGTGCGAGCTCTGGTTCGAGAGCCAGATCATCCTCGCGCGGGAGAAGGAGCAGGCGGCGCTCAAGGGGACCGCTCCCAGCTCCAACGCGGAAGCCCACGAGGCGCTGCGCCAGGGCAAGCTCCCGACCCGCGCGCGCATGCGCATCATCCGCAATGAGCTCGAGTACGCGTTCGTAATCGGCGCGGAGGATCTGTCGCTGTCCACGCTCCGCATCCCGGCGCAGCTGCGTCAGGAAACCGACGAGCAGTTCTACGAGCGGATGTATCTGGTCGAGGAGATCGAGAAGATCGTCGACGGGCTCTTCACGGACTTTCTGGTGCTGCGGCTGTCGAAGTCGTGGGACGGCTTCGTGCTCCCGGCGCTTCGCGCGTGGGTGCGGGGCGAAGAGGCGCCGGACGCCGACGACTACGGTCGCAAGCGCGCGGCCGCGCTCGCGCGTCGCAAGAAGAAGTAGCGAGAGGGCTGCTCCAGGCACCGATTGACGCTGACGGGACGTCGTCGGATGGACGGCGTCCATGAGCGACCCCGTCTACTTCGGTCACACGGTCCCGCCGTTCCGCGAGGTCTTCGCGCGCATCCTGCGCTCCGTCATGGAGGAGATGTCGGTCGAGCAGGTGGTGCGCGCCGCCGAGGCGCTCACCGCGACGCAGCGCAGCGCGGCAGCAGATTGGCTCGGCGAGGCGGGGATGGCTGCGGTGCTCGAGGGGCTGGACGATGCGAGGCGAGGGGCGGTGCGGGAGCGCTGGATGGCCGGCGGCGGGATCACGGAAGAGGGGTTCCGCAGGGAGTACCCGGCGATCCTCAATTCGGTGCTCGGGGCGTTGCCCGCCGAGCAGGTGAACCGCACGCTCGATCGGTTGACGGGCGAGGACCTCGCGAGCCAGAGCCTGTTCCTGGGTCATGAGGGACGGCGAGCGCTGTTCGTGGGGATGCCGTCGGACCGAGTGAGGGCGGTGCTCGAGCGCACGGAGGACTGGGTGTTCCTGGCGACGGGCAAGCAGGCGGCGGAGGGGATCGGTGGGCTGACGGCCACGCTCGAGAAGCAGGAGCGCGTGGGGGGGAAGCTGCAGGATCAGGAGACGATCGAGCTGAAGCTGCGCACCTCGCCGCGCGGCGTGTACATGCGTTGGATCGCCGGTCCCTTCAAGGGGCGCGAGCTGCTCTACAGCGAGGCGCACCTGGGACGCTCGGATCTGCGCGTGCGCGAAGGCGGCCTGCTCGGCGTCATCCCCGTCACGATCGGCGTGGACTCCGTCGTCGCCCGACGCGGCACCAACCACTCGGTCCTCGAGGTCGGCCCCATCGAGCTGCTGCACCTGATCGAACGGGACTACGCGAAGGCCGCCCCCCGGGGGCACGTCGAGCGCGTGAACCACGGTCTGGTCCGGCTCGACGGTCGCGATCTGTTCAAAACCGAGAGCGTGCTGCCGCGCGACGCATCGTTAGGGTATTACTGCCAGCGGATGGTCCACTGGATGGACTACGTCAGGGGAGTCGAGGTGAAGGCGGAGATCCACGGTTTCGACGGCAAGCTTCAGGAGTCGTACTTCTACCGGGGGCTCGACCTGGAGGCGCCGCTGACGGATCGGGACTTCGACCCGAAGAATCCGGGCTACAAGCTGAAGTGAGGGGGCCGGGGCGGCGGCTCCGCGGGAGCCAACAAAAACAAGGCTTCCCGCGCGAGCCTGTACTAGCTTCCCCCCCGTGCTTCGCCGCAATGCCATCCTCATCGGGCTCTTCCTCGTCAGCGCGGCCTCGCTGCTGTTCGAGATCCTCCTGACCAAGTTCTTCGGCTCCAAGCTCGAGCACCACTTCACGTTCGCCATCATCAGCACCGCGATGCTTGGCTTCGGAGTTGCCGGCACGTACGTGCACCTGCGTCCGGGGCTCTTCCCCACCACGGGCGAGGGCCCCTCGGCGGAAGTGCTCGCGCGCTACGCGTGGAAGTTCGCTCTGGCGTGCATGATCGTCGTGCCGGTCTTCTGCTACCTGCCGATCGACCCGCTGTTTCCCGATGTGCGCGGCGTCATCGCCCTGCCGCTGTTCTTCCTGATGTTCGCCGTGCCCTTCTTCTACGTCGGCGTGTGCGTGAGCTACACCCTGATCGCCGCGCGCCAGGGCCCGGGCGTCATCTACTTCTGGGACCTGCTCGGCGCAGGCCTGGGCGCCGCCGCGGCCGCCTGGTCGATCCGCACCCTCACCGGCTATGGCGCCGTCGTACTCGTCGCCCTCATCGCCCTCGCCGGCGTCGCCTTCTACTGGACCAACGTCCCCCGCGAGAAGCGCGGCCTGGCCTGGCGCCTGCCGCTCTTCGCGCTCGCCGCCTTGGGCGTGCTGGTCTACCCGGCGATCGGACGCGCCGCCTACGGTCACGACGTCTTCAGCATCAAGTACCTCGAGCTCCGGCAGACCCTGCTGATGGACTTCGGGGGCATCGAGATGTCGTTCTGGAACGCCATCGCGCGGATCGACGTGAGCCGGACGAACGACTCGCACAAGCGCACGTATCGCAGCGGGATCCCGCACAAGTACGAGACGACGCCGATTCCGGGGCGTTTCATCCTGGTCGACGGCGGGGCGAGCACACGCCAGTTTGCGTTGTCGGGGCCTCCGGAGCAGCAGCCATGGCTGAAGGACTCGCTCTGGGCCGCGCCCTATGCGGGCCGCGATCCTGCGGTCCCCTTCGAGCGGGCGCTGGTCATCGGGGCGGGCGGCGGCGTAGACGTGCTGGTTTCGAAGTCGTACGGCACCCGACGCGTTGACGCGATCGAGCTGAATCCGGACACGTATCGCACGCTTTTGGGCAGGCCCGAGGATCCGAAGCGGGAGCTGTACACGCGCCACCTGCACGGCAACGTGTTCCTGATGAACACCGAGGCCCGCCATTGGGCACACACCCTCGGTGGCCAGGAGACCTACGACGTCATCGAGGCCAGCGGCGTGGACACCCTCACGGCCATCCAGTCCGCCGCCAACGCCCTGAGCGAGAACTTCCTGTACACGAAGGACGCGGTCGCCGACTACTACAAGCTCCTGAAGCCCGGCGGCATCCTGTCCCTGTCCCACGGCTACTCGTCGCCCGCCACTCTCACCCTGCGCAAGTTCGTCACCTACCTCGACTTCCTCGAGGAGCAGGGCGTCGCCAACCCGGGCATGTCCGTCGTCGTCGTCTTCGACCACTACTTCGAGAACAGCCTGCTCAAGAAGGGCGCATTCACCCCCGACGAAATCGCGCGGCTCGAGCAGTGGGTCAAGGCGAACAACTACCTGTTTGTCTACCACCCCTACCTGCCCCTCGACGCGCCCGCGACGCGCCCCATCGGCGACGTGTACGCCGAGATGGATCAGCGCTTCTACGAGCACCTGGCGCGGGTGCAATACGCGCCGTTCCTCGACCCTACGCGCACGCCGATCACCGACGCCGACATCCCGTTCGTCAAGCTCGGGCACGCCAAGGACAAGGCCGAGCGCGAGACCATCTTGTCGGGGCTGCGCTGGGACGTCCACCCCTCCACCGACGAGCGGCCGTACTTCTACTTCATCCGGCCTAACAACTCGTCGTGGATGCAGGCGCTCGACGGCGCGTTCATCTACCCGCAGCCCGCGGTGCGTTGGATGTTCCTCGCTGCGCTGATCGCGTGCATCGCGATGGTCGTGGCGCCCGCGTACATCAAGCGCGAGGGCAAGGTTGCTCCGGAGACGCGCAAGAGCGCGCTGCGCGCCGTACCCTTCTTCGCCCTGTGCGGCTTCGGCTTCATGCTCGCCGAGAACAGCGCCTTCCTCAACCTCACGCTCTTCGTCGGCGGCCCCCTGTACTCGCTCGCCATCGTCCTGCCCACCGTGCTCATCGGCTATGCCGTCGGAAGCCTGCTCACCGACCGCTACCTCGTGCGCACCGCCAACAGCTTCCAGCGCGTCCTGGGCCTGTACGTGATCGGCTTCGGCCTGTACTGGCTCTCGGTCCGCTTCGGCCTGCCCCGCCTCATCGGCACCAGCTGGACCGTGCGCGTCATCGTCTCCGTCCTGCTCACGCTGCCGCTCGGCGCCCTGCTCGGCGTGGTCGTCCCCTGGCACATGAACGCCCTGAAGGGACAGGACACCCGCAACCTCGCCTGGATGTGGGCCGTGTCTTCGGCCTTCAACGTCCTGGGATCCATGCTGTTCGTGCCGATCTGCTTTGCGCTCGGGCGTTCCTGGACGCTGGTCCTCACCACGATTCTGTACTTCGCCGCCATCCTCTGGGCAGGGCTGACCAGCAAGCCCATCACGGCCACCGCGGAGCAGGTGCCTGCGTCCGAGCCGTCATGAGACGACCTCCGGCTCCTCCCTCCTACCCCGAAGCCTCGCCCCCCTGCCCCGCGGTCACTCGCACAGCTTCGCCAGCTTGTCGGGTAGCTTCTGCACGCCGTCCTTCTCGAGCTTGAACACGATCCGGTTCCGATCGTCGAGCAGGATGGTCGTTCCGCCATAGACCGACGCCCCGAGCAGTCCCGCGCTCCCCGCCTTCTTGAAGAACTCCTGAAGACCGAAGGGATTCTTCGCGTCCTTCATGCCGAAGAACGGGAATGGAGCGCCCAACTCCTCGCGAACGCGTGCGGCGTCGGCCGTCGTGCCGTAGTACAACGCGGCAAAGGACACACGCGTCGATGCCTTCTCGTAGACGGCCTTGATCGAGTCGATTGCGAAGCGACTGATCTGATCGTTGGGCAAGACGAGCACGATCATCAACAGCCGCCTCGGCTCGCGCATCTGCTCGAAGGTGACCGGTCTTCCGCTCGGATCGGCCATGACGACGTTGGGAACGCGCACGGGTCGAGTGCACCACACGATGCCGCCGATGCCGAGCACGCCGATCACGCCGGCGCCGATGAGCGCGGTGCGGCGAGTCACCAGGGGAGCGTCGTTCCAAACCGCGGGCGGGGCCGCAGGAGCTGGCGGGGGAGCGGGGGCTTCGATGCGGTCGGCCGCTTTCGGCGCGGGGGCAGGTGATCGAATCGGTCCCGACGGACCGAGCTCGATGCCGGAGGGGGTGGATGGAGGGGTCGAGTCGTCCGCCCCCGACTGCCCGGCGCAGGGCGTGATTTCGATACGCGGCCCTGCGGGATCGAAGCTCACGGAGACGTCGAAGGTTCGGTACACGAACTTGCAAGGATCGGAGTTGTCGATGCGCGTGCGGTCTTCCGGGTCCGACGCCAGCTCGCGGGCGAGCGCCAGGAGCTGCGCCGCGGTCGAAGGGGACTTCTGCACGGGAACCGGGTGCGTTTGCGTGAGCACCACCGGCAGCTCTCCGGTCTGAAGCCGGAGTCCGTCGGCATTGCGCTCAAGGATCCGGTCCAAAATCGCGTCGATACTCGCCATGAGTCTCCGTCGGGGATACGAGTCGTCCAGCGCAGGATCGACTCTACCTCGCACGCCGTCGCGAAGGAACTGTGCGCGAGCTGCGCAGCCGGACGCGCGCGCTCAGGCCCTGGCGTTCTTCGCCGCGCTCATCGCCGCGCCGAACCACCACAGGATCACGGGCAGCGCGATCAGCAGGCCGGACACGAACTTGTGCCCGGCCCACCACGCGCCGGCCGACGCGGAGAGGAAGACCGCAACGTCGAGCACGGCGGCGGCCCACATCTTCCCCCGGGTCTTGCGCGGCAGCTCGCCGTAGTGCGGACGCAGCGCCATCAGCAGGAAGAAGGAGTAGAGCTGCGCGAGATAGGGAGCGCACAGCAGGCCGAGGATCGCGGCTCGCATGCTCCGGCTCGCGGTCGCGTCGCGCTCGTTCTCCGCACGCCACGCCTTGTCGTCGGGGGAGCTGTCCGCAGCGGGACGCTGCTCGAAGTCCGAGAGGATCTGCTGCGCCTTCTTCTCGTCGGAACGGCGCACCAAGAGCCTCCCCATGGGTGCCAGACCAGGCGCCGCGATCTGCTCGGTGTGGCTCGTGTCGAGGACCCAGCTCGCGATGCCGTGCATCTCGAGCTCGCGCCGGAACGTCTCGGCCTCGTGGAACAGCAGGCCGCGCGAGATGGTCACCTTGTCGAGCTCGGTGTCGTCGGACATGCTGCGGGGCTAGCAGCGACCGGGGGGGACCGCAACGCCGGTCGCTCGGAGGCGACGGCTCCCGCGCGAGAGCTCCGGGCGAAGGGGTTCAGAGAGCAGGCCGCGCCTGCTCGCGAATTCGCTGCGCAAGCCACGTGTATCGCTCCTCGCGACGGGTCTCGTCGAGCGCCACGCGCAACGCGTGCTTGTCCGTGAGCAGCACGACCAGCCGCTTCCCTCGCGTCACGGCGGTGTACAGTAGGTTGCGCGAGAGCATCACGAAGTGCGAGGACAGCATCGGGATCACGACGGCCGGGTACTCGCTCCCCTGGCTCTTGTGGATGCTGCACGCATAGGCGAGGGTGAGCTCGTCGAGCTGCGAATCCTCGTAGATCACCGCACGCCCGTCGACGTCCACCGTCACCTTGCGCCCCTCCGCCTCGACCGCGGTGACGAAGCCGATGTCGCCGTTGAAGACGTCGCGCTGATAGTCGTTGCGCAGTTGCATCACCTTGTCGCCCGCGCGGAACAGACCGGGCGCGGAGTCGGCGCGCGGGGGATTCAGCGACGCTTGCAGGATCTGGTTGAGCGCCTGCGAGCCGGCCGGCCCGCGGTGCATCGGCGTGAGGACCTGAACCTGGCGCACCGGATCCAGGCCGAACGTCTTGGGGATCCTCTCCACTACGAGCTGGCGCACCTTTTCGGCCGCGTCCGCGGGATCGGCGGCCGAAGACAGGAAGAAGTCACCCTGCGGGTCGCCCTTCGGGCTCGAGCCCGGAGCGCGCCCCTCGAGGATGCGGTGGGCGTTGTCGACAATGAGGCTCTTGGCAGCCTGACGGAAGATCTCGGTGAGGCGGATCGTGGGCACGCGCCCGGACTCGATCACGTCGCGCAGGACCGCACCGGGGCCGATCGACGGAAGCTGATCGACGTCGCCCACGAGCACGAGCCGCGCGTGCTGGGGCAGCGCGGCGAGCAGCGAGCGCGCAAGCGGAAGGTCGAGCATCGAGCACTCGTCGACCACGAGGGCGTCGAGCTCCAGGGGATGGCTCGAGTCGCGGGAGAAGCCTCCCTGCTTGGGATCGAACTCGAGCAGACGGTGGATCGTCTGCGCCTCGTGCTGCGTCGCCTCCTCCATGCGCCGTGCGGCGCGCCCCGTCGGGGCCGCGAGGCGCACGGCCATGCGCCCGCGGGAGAACAGCTCGAGGACGGCGCGCACGAGGGTGGTCTTGCCCACACCGGGGCCGCCGGTGATCACGAGGACGCCGCAGGTGGCGGCCTGCTCGACCGCTGCGCGCTGCGCGGGGGCGAGGGTCGTAGCGGTCCTCTGCTCGAAGGACTCGATCGCCTGCCGGGCGCCGGAGAGCTGCTTGACCTTCCGATCGCACAGGGCGGACACCGAGGCTGCGAGCTGCAGCTCGGCAGCGTGCAGGCGCGCCGCATACACCACGGGGCCGTGCTCGTCGAGGCGCTCTGCGACGGCGTGATCGCTCGCGCACACCTCGTCGATCGCCCCCTCGACGAGCGGCGGATCGACATCGACAGTTCGGACGGCCTCGGAGGCGAGAAGCGGTCGTGGAACGAAGACGTGGCCGCGTTCCTGAAGCTGGTTGAGCACGTGGAGGACCGCCGCGCGAATGCGCTCCGGTGCGTCCTTCGCGATCCCCAACGAGCGCGCGATCTCGTCGGCGGTCTTGAACCCCACGCCCCAGACCTCGGTCGCGAGGCGGTAGGGGTTCTCGCGCAGGAGACGGATGGTGTTGGCGCCGTAGCGTTTGGCGATCCGCTGCGCGAGCCCCGGGGAAACGTGCTGCGCGTGCAGGAAGATCATCACCTCGCGAGCGACCTTCTGGTCGGCCCAGGCGGAGGCGAGGGACTGGGCGCGCTTGGAGCCGAGGCCGGGCACCTCGGCGAGCCGCTCGGGGTGGTTGTCGAGCACGGAAGAGGTCTCGTCGCCGAACCGTGCGACGATGCGCTGGGCATAGGCGGGGCCGATCCCCTCGGCGAGACCGGAGCCGAGGAGCTTCTCGATCCCCTGTAGGGTGTCGGGGACGAGAGGGAGCACGGTGACGGCCTTGAGCTGGGAGCCAAACTTGGGGTCGATGCCGAATCGACCGGTGGCGCGGATGCGCGCGCCGGCGCTGATCGCCTGCATCGTGCCCACGACCGTGACGCGCTTGCCCTGGCGATCGGTCACGCGCAGCACGCGAAACCCCGTCTGGGGGTTCTCGTAGGTGACACGATCGACTTCCCCCTCGACGACGTCGTGAGCCTCGTCGCCGCGCGCGTCATCGCTTCGGGGATCGCGTGCCACGGGGGCGAACGCTGAACGCCCCGGCCGGATCCGTCAAGTGCCGAACGCCTGACCGCCGTGCGGGTGGTGGCGCCTCACGGGTTGGCCGTGATCCGCGCCGCCAAACAGGTGCACCGGACACCCCTTGCGCGAGCCGTTCGGCAAGGGCAGGAGAGTCACCGCGCCGCACTCTTCGCACACCGACAGATCCTGGTCATAGTCCTCCGGATGCTCCAGGGCATCGGCTGCGAACAAGGCCAGGACCATTTCGCTCAGCGGGGTCTCCTCGCCGACCTTGACCCGCCAGATCGAAACGCCGGACGGCGCCCTCATTCTCACGACGCGGTTGGCGAGGAGCGCGGCGTGCACGAAGGGCCGATCGCCCAACTCGATCGATGCGCGCAGCGCCTCGATCACGTGTTGCCGGGCGATGTCGAGCAGGTGGGGCACATGGGACGCGGTCAAGCGTCGGAGCTTGCCGGCAGGAGGCTCCCTCGCCTCTTCGATCGCGACGATGCCGAAGTCGCGTTCGGCGACATAGCGCAGCCGGTCGCTGCCACGCACCGAGAGCCGCTCGGGCCGGATGAGGTGTTCGTCGGCCCAGGCGGTCAGATCGCTGGTCAACCACCCGGCGCGCACCCCTTCGGTGAACTTCAGTGCCGACTCTCGCGGCAACGGAACCATCGTGCCCCTCCCCTCCACTGCTGCGATGCCTCCCGACGCTGCCACCGCCCCGTCCACGTCACAGCCTTCCCCGTGGCCGCCCCCTGACCTCCCCCGAGGCCAGACGGGGCACGCCTGTCCATGATCTCCCACTCTCGACAAGCTTTGCTTCCACGGCAGCGCTGCGTCAATGGTCGTCCGCACGCCCTCTCAACCCGCCCGGATCGCGAGCCATTCCCCCGGGAAGACCCCGTGACGAGCGAGCGGCTCAGCCGACTGTCGATGCCGGCGCCTCGCTGTCGGGCGCCTCGTCGTCAGCGGGTCGCGCCACGTTAGCGATCCGCCGCATCGCGTCGGACGTGCCAAGGAACACGACTCTCGCGCCGGACTCGATGATGCCGACACTCGCCTGGCCCTGGCCGCCGTCGAGGAAGCGGCCGCGGAAGAAGGCGCGGACGTCGTACTGCTCGCAGACCCGCTCGAGGGGGTGCCCGACGATCGGGCTTTCCGGGGGCACGATCAGCTCCTGGACGAGAACGGATCGCTGCTTCCAACGGAACGACCCGAACGTGCGCCCCACGAGGGCGGCCGCGGCGAACGCAGGCGCCGCGAGCATCCACACGCTGTAGGTCACGTCGATACCGAACATCTTCTGCAGCGGCTGGACCATGCCCTGATCGAACACGCGCAGGACCACGCGGATCGGGTCGCACAAGGCGCGCGCCGCCAACGCCACGTCGAGATTCGCCAGGTCGTCGTCGGTCGCGCCGACGAGGCAGTGGGCCTTTTCGACCCGCGCGCGGGTGAGCACGCCCGGAGAGGCCGCGCTCGATTCGATCACGGGGATCTTGAGGCGACGCACGGCGTGCATATGGGGGTTTTCGTGGTTCTTCTCGATCACGACGACGGGGATGCCCATGCGGTGGAGCTCCTCGACGACGCGCACGCCGATGTTGCCGAGGCCGCAGACGATGACGTGTCCCTGACGTGGGATGCGACGGTCGAGGAGGATCGTGCCCAGGCTGCGCCCCAGGACCTGCTCGGTCATCACGCCGTACACGAGACCGACGAGGCCGGCTCCGAGCATCGTGAGTGCGGAGGCGATGGCCTTGACCCAGACCGAGGTGGCGGGGTGCTGGAGGAGCTGCAGGTCACCGTAGCCGCCGGTGAGCACGACGATCGTGTAGAAGAGCGTGTCGGCGCCCGGCACGCCGGCGAAGGCGAAGGTGGCCATGCCGAGGACCAGCAGGGCTGCGAGGGCAGCGCCGACGAGCTTCATTACGGGGGAGACGCGGAGCATCCTCTCGAAGGCGGAGCGGTGCCACGGCAGGCGGCGTCCGGGCAACGTGGCCTCGAGCCTGCGACGCCGTGGCTTGTTGCCCCAGAGGTTCGTGGGCCCGGGCATGCTCGTGTGCAGCACCGTGCGGGCGCGATCGGGTCGCGCGAGCACCATGATCCGCTCGCCCCCGCGCAGGGGAGACTCGGTGTCGTGGGGAGGAAAGAAGATGGGGGTCTTGCCCTCGGGCTGGGGTTCGCTCGCCGGTCTTCGCGCGACCACCAATGTCGCATGCTCGAGCTCGAGCTGCTTGGGCTCCTTGCCCACCAGCGGATGCCGATCGTCGAGATCGATCTCCGCGACCTCCCAGAGCTGCAACGGCTCCGTCGGCTGCGCCGGATCCTCCAGGTAGAAGTAGCCCGCATAGCTCGAAAGCGTCGCAGCCAGCGCAAACGCCGGCGCCGCCAGCACCGAGTCCGATAGCGAGTAGTGGTGCCCGATCGCCTCGTCGATGCTGCGTGCCAGATGCCGCTGGAAGATCCGCGAGACGATCCGCACCCGCTTGCGCTGCTCGCGGATCTTGAGCGCCGCCTCGATGTTCAGCAGATCCGAATCGTGCAACAGCAGCACCGCGGTCGCCTGAGCCAGCCCCGCGTCGCGGAGCACGTCGAGCTCCCGGCAGTCCCCCTCCACGATCCGCTCGAGTGCAAGGGTTCGCGCAAACCGCAGCGTCGTCATCCGCCCCGCGGGCACGACGAGCGTGACCTTGCAGCCGAGCCGGATCAGGTAGTCGGCCGTGTGGCTCGCCAGCAGGTTGGCGCCGCAGATGATCACGTACTCGGAGCGGTGGGGCACGGGGCGAGCCTAGAACACCGGGCATGATCCTGGAACAGCGAAGGCCCGCCCCGGGGTATGCCCCCGACGTCGTCATTCCCGGACTCGTTTCCCTGGCCCCCACCGCGGCCCCCCCCTTGCCCTTTTCCACAAACCCTGGTTGATCAAGGGCCCTCGTGCGCGCCTCACGCATCACCCTAGCGCTGCTGCTCACCAGCTTCTTCGGCCTGGCCTGCCTCTACGTGCCGCGGCTGACCAACTGCCTCTGGAGCGACGTGGAGTTCACCGGTTGGGTCTCGCCGATCGCGCATCGCATGCTGGCGGGCGAGCGGCTTTACCACGACATGACGCTGCCGATCTCCCCTGGCAGCTTCCTGCTGCTGGCGTGGATCCAGAAGCTGTCGGGGCGGTTCCTGCTGCTCGACGAGCTGTGGGTCTGCGCGGTGGCCAACCTCGGGATGATCGCGCTCGGCTATGCAATGGTGCGGGCCTTCACGCACGGCCGCAACGCGGTGATCGCTGCGGCGCTGACCGCTCCGGCGCTGATCCTGACGCCGAAGGAAATCGCCTACGATCAGACCGCGCAGGTCGTCGCGTGGGCCTCGGTCGCGCTGCTCGCCCACGCCCTGGTCGCCCCCTCGGACCGCAAGCGACTCTGGCTTCTCCGTGCAGCCGGCGCCGTCGCCGCTTTCACCGTCGCCTTCAAGTCGAGCACCGGCATGGGCGCTGTCGCAGGACTGTGCCTCGCCCTCGGCCTGCAGACCGCGGTTGCCTGGCGACGCTCCCGCAAGGACGGCGTGCGCGCGATGCTCGCGTCGTGGGCCGCTTCCCTCACGGGGATCGCCGTCGGACTCGCCGCCACCGCGCTCGTCGTGCTCGCGGTCGGCGGCGCCATTGGCGAGTTCGTGCGCGTGGTGTTCGTCGACGGCCCAGCCCTCAAAGGCGGCTCACCGCGCATGATCCTCAACTTGCTCTCGTACACCGTCTTCCAGACGCCGGTGCACCTGTCCCTCGTCATGGCCGTCATCGTCGCCTGGATGCTCGCACGCCTCGTCGGTCGCGCAGACGCCCTGCTCGTCGATCTCGACACGCCCACCAGCGATCCCGATGATCACGGACGCCCCGGACTCCGGCACATCCTCGGAGCAGGCGGCGTCATCCTCGCGATCGCAGGGACGGCGGCCCTGCTGCTCGCCACGGGAACCCAGCAGATCCCCAACATCCTGCGCGTCGTGGCAGGCGTCGCGGCCGTCCCTCCCGTCCTCGGCCTGCTCTTCCTCGCCGTGCTGCTGGTCGCCAACGCGGCGGCGAGCTCCGATGGACGCGACCGTCGCTCCGCCTTCGCGGCCGTCGCGGTCGCTGCCGGCTTCGTGTCGCTGATGCACAACCTCTCGCACCCGACACACCGGCCGTTCTACGACAACAACGCGCTCATCCCGATGGCCTTCCTGGCGCTGGTGCTGTTGCTCGATCGCGGGGACTGCCGCCACCTGAAGGCGCTGCTTTTCGCGGTCGGGATGCTCGGGATGTTCACCGACAAGTTCCAGCGCTTCCTCGATGCACGCCACCCAGTGTCGGACCCATCGTTCTGGTACGGGCTGCGCGTCAGCGACAACGGTCTCGAGGTGCTCCGCGCGGCACAACGCGCGCGCGAGCTCGCCGGACCGAAGGGCACGGTCTTGATGCTCCCCGAGGATCCCGCCACCGAGGCCCTCATCGGACGCCCTCGCCCGCCCCTGCGCGGCGCCATCGTGTTCGTCGATCAGTTCCCCGATCGCGTGCTGCAACACGACCTCGGTGTGATCCTGAGGGATCCGCCCGACGTGGTCGTGCTGCATCCGAACGACGGGCTGTGGAACCGCGTGTACAGGACGTGGTCCACGCAATCCGCGGCTGCGAGACTGCAGAACGAGTTCCTCGAGCGCTATCGCACCACGCGCTACCAGAGCGACAGCACGTACACGACGTGGTTCTTCCACGGGCCCACGAAGCTCGAGCTCCTGGTGCGCAAGCCCGAGTAGACCGCGGCCGGGGCATCCGGGGGGTGCGCACGCGCGTCGGCCCGCGTCGATGATCGCGGAGATCGCGGAACGGTGGAGAGAGCTGTCGGGGAATCCGTCAGTTGATCGTGAACGACTTGTTCACGGTGACGGGGCCGCCGGAGAAGGGGGGGACGGTGGCGCTGCGGAAGCGGGCTGCGACGCAGCCGCCGACGGAGGTACCGGCGAACGGAGGGCCCTGGACGTTGGCCGAGGTTGCGCGGCCGGTGGGCGCGAAGGTCACCGACACGCGCCCGGTGCCCGTGGGGCCGTCGGCCTTCTTGCAGCCGGAGGCCGCCCCGGCAGCCGCGTTCAGCGCGGCGACCGCGGCACCGCGATCGAAAGGCTTGTCGCTTCCAGCGGCGGGCTCGGGGGCCTTCGCGGTCTCGGCAGCCTTCGCAGTCTCCGCGGCCTTGGCGGTCTCCGTGGCCTTCGGCAGGGGTCCTCCCACCACCGGTTTCGACGTGTCGAGAGGCCCCGGCACCTTCGTCTTCTCCTTCGCGGTGTCCGCAGCAGCCGGTGTGTCGGTCGGCGCCGAAGCCACCGCCGCCGCCGATGCCGTCGTTGTCTCCGCAGTCTTGGGAGCGTCGGTCGCGGTTCCCGCCGCAGACGCCGTCGCCGAGGGCGAGGTCGAGCCTTCGGTCTTCGACTCGTCTCCGCTGCTCCTGGCGAACATCAGGTAGCCCCCGAAGCCGATCACGACGACTGCGAGGGCAGCGGCGAGCAGGATGATGACGAGCTTATTTCCGCCGCCAGAACGGGGCATCTGCTGGCCGTAGGGATCCAGGGCCATCGCGGGCTGCGGCGGCGGCTCGGGCGGCGCGGCTGCCGTGAGATCGGGCGCTGCGAGCGCCGTCATCATCGATCCACCACCCAGGTTGGCGATGTCGTCGAAGTTGGTATTGTCCATCGCCGGCGGCGCGATCGAGGCGAGCTTCTTGATGTCGACGATGCCCGAAGGAGGCTCTCCGTAGGCGGGGCCGGGCGTGGCGGTGGCTGCCCGGGGCGCTGCCGCGGCCTGCGCAGCGGGCTTCGGTGCGCGCAGCGCGTCGAGCGAGAACAGCACGGAGTTCTCGTTGCGCTCGGCAGTGAACAGCCCGGTGGGCTTGGCGAGCGGCACCTGCGAGGGCGATCCTTTCGGCGCGGCTGCGGCCGGAGCCGGCTCTTCGCCGCCGCCGAAGAGGTCCTGCCCCTTGGGCCGCGCGTCGGCTCTTCTCGCGGCAGCTTTCGGCGCCGCTGTCGCAGCGCTCATCGCAGCATCGGGCTGAGCGGGCGCTTGCGCTTGGACACCAGCCGCCGGCACCGGAGCGCCGCCCCGGATCTTGTCCATCAGCTCGGGCAGCTCCGACAGCGGCGCCCAGTCCGCCATCCCGTCCCTCCACGCGTACGTGTCGTTGTTGACCACGCCGCCGCGGTACAACTGCACGATCTCGTCGGCGGTCACCGTCCGCTGATCCCCCTCGGCCACGTTCAGCGACCACTCCGCTGCATCGGGCGGCGGAGCGGCGGCCATGCCCGGAACCTGTCCTGGCACCTCACCGGGCGCCGTCGCGTAGATCCTCGTCTCGCCGTCGTCTTCCGGCGGCGGCTCCTCGGTCGCGCTGATCACGATCGCCGCGCTGCACTTCTTGCATCGGATCTTGACGGTCCTTCCGCGGACCTTGTCATCGGCGATGGTGTACTTGGCTCCGCAGGACTGGCACGTGATCTTCATCGGGGTTCTTACCTTCTGGACTCTGCTCGCTGCCGTTCAGGATTCGGACGGCGCTTGCCGGTGCCGGCGCCATGACCGGCCCGTGGGCCGAAAGTCTACCTTCTTGGGATTCGTCGGTGCAAGAACGCCATCCTCGGGTTCGCATCATCCGACACCCCGAGCGGCCGCGCCTTGGCCCGCGCCCCGGTGTCGCTCAACCCGCTTGCGGCTCCTGAACCGCCATTCCGAGCGGGATCAGCAGTTGCTCCACCTCGATGCCCGCCGGCGAAGTCGCGACCACCGTCGCGTGCGCAAACCCCTCCGGCCCCTCGCCCACGGAACCGACGTTCACGATCCGGGTCGTCCCCAGGGTCCGGTCGAACGGCCCGTGGCTCCCCCCGCACACGACCACCTCCGCCGGCTCGTCACCCAACAGCTCCGCCAGCTCCGCGTCCGGCATGTCCAAGGTCATCGACACCGTCGGATCCTCCGGCGCCCCATGAACCAACAACAGCTCGCCTCCGTCCTCGGTCGCCATCCGGAAGGTCTTCGGCAATCGCTCCAGCCGCGCCAGGATCACCTGACCCAGCTCGCTCCGGCACCGGCGCAACGCGTCGATCCGCTCCCGCTCGTGATCGGTGCTCGCCTGCAGGCGGTCGGGGTCGAGGACTGCGACGGCGCGGTCGGCGACGCCCTGCACGCAGTGGGCATGGGAAGCCGTGATGAGCTTCCAGGTGAGCAGGGGTTCCGGCCCGGGAAAGCACAGGTCGCCAGCTACCAGCACCTTGGTGCAGCCGCGGGCCCTGCCAACCGCCAGCACGCGATCGAGCGCCTTTGCGTGGCCGTGGATGTCCGATATGCAGAACAGACGCATGGCGCAACCCTAGTCGATGCCATCCCGCGCGCCACCCGGCTTCGACCTCGACCCTGGCCCCTCACCGGACGCTCCCCCGTGCCCAGCCTCCCCGGTCCCAACGTCCTCGACCCGCCGTCGGTCCTCGCGCTGGCCGAGGGCATCTCCGCCGCGGGGTGCGCGCAGGCTCGCGAGCGCTGCGCGACGCTCGCCCCCCTGTCTCCCCGGGCTTTCGCTGCCGCCGTGCTCGCAGTCACGGCCTTCCCGGCCACCGGCCGCCTGGTGGACACGCATCCCGAGCGGATCGTCGCGATGATCGACGACGACTTCGCTGCGGACCGCGACGTGGCGGCGTACCGCAAGGGGTTGGGCGACGTGGCGCACGGAGACGGCGACGAGATTCGCCGTCGGATGAGGCTGTTCTCCCGCCAGCAGAAGCTGCGTATCGCGCTGCGGGAGCTGCTTCCGCTGGAGCTGGGAGGGGCGGAGCTGGAGGTGACGACGGCCGAGATCAGCGATCTGGCCGAGGCGCTGATCGGCGCCGCGCTCGCCCTCGCCGTGAGAGAAACCTCGGATCGCTTTGCGCCTGCGGAGCTGTCCGACGGCGACCCGTCCTGCCTCGTGGTGCTCGGGATGGGCAAGCTCGCGGGCCGGGAGCTCAACGTCGGTTCCGACGTCGACCTGGTGTTCGTGTACGACTCCGACGACGGCGCGTCATCGGATCGCACGCGCCCCGGCGGGACGATCTCCACGCACGACTACTGGTCGCGGGTGTGCAGGCGGCTGACGTCGATCCTCGACGAGATGACGGAGGACGGCGCGGTGTGGAGGGTGGATCTGCGGCTGCGCCCGGAGGGGCGCAACGGGCCGATGGTCAACTCGATGCCTGCGCTGCTCCGGTACTACGAGACCTGGGGGCGAGTGTGGGAGCGCGCGGCGCTGATGCGCGCGCGGCCCGTGGCCGGCGACGCCGAGCTGGGCCGCTGGCTGCTGCGCGAGCTGTCGCCGTTCGTGTTCCGGCGGCACGTCGATCCGTCGCTCGTGGGCGAGCTGGCGAGGCTTGCCGAGCGCGCCCGGATCGAGGGCTCTGCGGATCCGCAGCGCGACGTGAAGCTGGGTCGAGGAGGCATTCGGGAGCTGGAGCTGGTGGTGCAGTCGCTGCAGCTCGTGTGGGGAGGCGTGGAGCCTGGGATTCGTTCGTGCTCCACGCTGGACGGTCTGCGCAGGCTCTGGTCCCGGGGGCTGGTGACCGGACGGGAGGCGGAGGATCTGACGGATGCATGGCACTTGCTGCGCAAGGTCGAGCACGCCGTGCAGCACGCGACGGGGCTGCAGACGCACCTGTTGCCGCCGCCGGGGGAGGAGCGAGAGCGGCTCGCGCGGGGCCTGGGGTTCGGGAGCGCGCAGGGGCTCGACGAGTCGTTGGGGCGGGCGCGGGGGCGCGTGCACGCGCTGCTCGGCGTGCTGGCGCCGGAAGCGATCGGCTCGAGTCGTTGGGATGCCCTGCTGCAAGCGCTCGACGAGGGCGCGTGGGAGCGCGTGCAGGACGCGATGGGCACAGCTTTCGGCGAGTCGGGCAGCCGCGAGCTTGCTCTCGATCTGGTCGCCCTGGCGCGACGTCCCGACGATCTGCTGGGCAGCATGACGCGAGAGCGGCACCCTGGCTCGAGCGACTGCGTACTCGACGCCCTCGCCGACGCGGCCGATCCGGAGCAGGCAGCGCGTCACCTGCGCAGCTTCCTGTCGCGCGTCCCATCTCCTGCCATCCACGTTTCGCTGCTGTCGTCGAATCCCCGGGCAGCGCGGCGCTTCATCGGCGTGCTCGGCGCATCGGCCTTCGTGGCGGAGCTCGTCTCCCGGCGTCCCGAGCTCGCCGACCAGGTCCCGTTCTCCCCCGGCATGCCGACGCCCCGGCGCGCCCGCGCGGAGCTGGCGCGTGAGCTCGAGGCGCTGCAGGCAGAAGCTGCTTCGGATCACGAAGCGATTGTCGGGGCCCTGCGCAGGGCCAGGCTCCGCGTCACCATGGAGGTCGCGCTGGCCGACATGGGCGAGGAAGTCGAGCTCCGCCAGGTCCAGCAGGTGCTCACCGAGATCGCCGACGCCTCCCTCGAGCGCGCCCTCGCCCTCGCCGTCGGATCCGACGGCGCCTGCCCCGGATTCTGCGTCGTCGCCGTGGGCAAGCTCGGCGGCTGCGAGCTCGGGTACGGCTCCGATCTCGACGTCTTCTTCGTCTTCGACCCCGATCGCGACGGTCGCCCCGGCGACTCCCTCGAGCACCATGCCCGCGTCGCGCAGAAGGCTCTGCGGTTATTGTCGATCCCGCACGCCGACGGTCCGGGCTACGAGCTCGACGTCCGCCTCCGCCCCTCCGGATCGCAGGGTGTGCTGGTGAGCTCGCTGGCCTCCTTCGCGCGCTATCACGGCCTCGGAAGCGTCGCGAGCGGTCCGGTCGCCGCTCCCTGGGAACGACAGTCCCTGATTCGCGCCCGCGTATGCGCCGGCGACCCCGAGCTCGGACGCGACGTCGCAGGCCTCGCGGAACGCGCAGCCTTCGAGCTGGGCCCACCCGACGCCGAGGGGCTGCACCGGCTCCGCTGCCGGCTCGAGCGCGAGGTCGGTCGCGAGAGGCCGGGGCGCCACGACATCAAGGTCGGCAAGGGGGGACTGCTCGACGTCGAGTTCGCCGTGCAGCTCGAGCAGATGAGGCACGGCGCCGATCCGCGGGTGCGAGAGCGCGGGACCCTGGAGGCGATCGACGCGCTGGATCGTCTCGGCTGCGTGGCCGCCTCGGATGCCGCGGTGCTGCGCGAAGGCTATCTGTTCCTGCGTCGCCTCGAGCAGCGCCTCCACGTGGTGCACGCCACCTCCATGAACCTGCTCGAGGAGGGCGCTCCTGGGCTGGTTCCCCTCGCGCGACGCATGGGATTCCACGACGAGCCGTCGCGCACCGCCGCAGCGCAGCTCATGGAGCGCTACCGCGCGGTCACCGACGCGGTCCGTGCCACCTACCTGCGCGTGCTTGGGGTCTGATCAGGGCTTGCGGGGAGGGAGCCACTCCGGCTTGCTGCGCAGCGAGCCCAACACCTCGTTGAGGCTCTTGCCGTCCGCGCCGTCCTGCCCGACGCAGGTCACCTTCGCCGTCGCCACCCCGCTCAGCACCACGATCTCCTCGAACCTCGCCTCCGTCGGCTTGAGCTGATCGGTGCAAAACGCCAGGACCTTGAGCCCCTTGGCGAGGTTGCCCGAACGCAGCACGTCCCGCTTGACCGTCACGGGCTGGTTGTCCGCCAGCTTCTTCACCGTCACGTCCTTGTCCACCACGCTCTGCACCATCCCCAGCAGGTACAGATTGTCGTCGTGCCCGCTGGGCAGCCACACCCGCACGTTCTCGAGCGCCTTGCCCATCGGCACCCAGTAGGTCGTGTCTTCCTTCTGCAACGACGCGGCGTCCACCCAACCGCGCGCGACCGAGAAACGCCCCGCCCACGAGAGCCGGTCTCCCGGGTCCTCGCGCGCGATCAGCGCCCGCCCCTTGCCCGTCGCGAGAGTCCAGGTGCGCGTCGCATTCGACAGCATCTCGGCGGGCGCGCCCTCCTGCGCCGTGGTCAACGGCAGCACCGGGGTGGCCCCGAGCGTGAACACCGGCTGGGGTTTGCCCGTCATCGTGCACGCGAGACGCTTGCACTCGAGCCACCCCTGCAGCCAGGAGTGCATCGCCTTGAGCTCGGGGGCCACATTGAGCCCCTCGAACAGCTTGAGCCCGCGCTCCACCTCGGCGAGCGCAGCCTGCGCCTTCGCGTTGCCGAGCCCCGCGTTGCCGCGAGCGATCAGGTCCTTGGTGATCAGGTCGCGCGCCCCCTGGCTCGCCGCCTCCACCTGCGCCTGATCCGCTGCACCGCTCTCATGCCACTTCTTGATCGTCGCGAAGGCGCTCTCCCACTTCCCGGCCTGGATGTCGGCCTGCGTCGCCGCCACCATCGCGGCCACGGTCTTGTCGTTGAAGAACGTCCAGATCCCGTGCCAGGTGTCTGCACCGACGGCGTTCTTCGCGGCCGGCGAGGCCACCACCTTGCGCGCCGCGGCGAACGACGCCTCATCCTTCGCACTGTCCACCAGGCCCTGCAGGCAACCCGACAAGGGCTGCAGGGTCTCCTTGCGGACGTTGCGCACGAGCAGCGCCGACGGCTTCTCTCCCAGCGTCTCGGACACGGCCACGAGGGCCTTACCGCACTCCTCCGGCCCCTGCGCGCTGCCGAGGACTTCCTTCACCGCCTTCGCGGCGTGACGCGCGTCGCTCTGGTCGATCTGCTCGAGGGTCGTGCGCGCCTGGTCGGCGACCGCCGGGTCTCCGGTCTGCATCGCCTCGACCGCAAGCTCCCGCGCCTTCTTGCGGTTGCCCTTGCCGAGCTCCGCCCGGGCCCCTTCCGCGCGCAGCCGCGCGATCTCCACGCGCGCCGCCTCTGCCGCTCGCGTCCCCTCGTGACGCTTGATCACCAGCCGGAACGCTTCCTCCGTCCCCGCCTTCTGCGCCTTTGCGAGGTCCTGCCGGGCCTCCTGCTCGCGCTCGCTGGATGGACCGTCCTGCGCACCGCGCGGACGCTTGCCGTCATCGCCGCCACAGCCAGCCGTCAGAACCGCGATCTGAGCGGTGCCCGCGAGCACCGCCGCCCCGAAGATGAATCGACGCAGCACGAACGAGCTTTCGCAGACCAGGGCGGGGTTCGTCAAGCGACGGCGGCCCCGCCTGTTCGTTTCAGAAGGTCCCTGCGGGGGCCTCCTCGAAGTAGCGACGGACCCCGTTCCAGGTGTCCCACGCCCCCAGCGTGTCCGCGATCATCACCGCTTCCGCCGCCGCCACGTCCGTGCGCTGCCCTTGCCTGCGCATCACCGCCGCGATTCCCAACGCGATCCGATACCGCGCTGCCATGTCCGCCATCGCCCGGTACAGGGTGCCGCGCGACGCCCACTGCATCGCCCATAGCTCGTCCGCGAGCCACGATCCGTAGATCCGTCGCTCCGGGTTCTGCTGCGGCGATCGCACCGCCGCCCGCTCGAACGTCCACCCCCAGGGACGATTCGGGTACGGCCCCATCCATTCCGGGCCGTGGCGCACCACCCCCTCCGCCCATCGCAGGATGCACGAGAATCCGTCTCCGAACGGCTCGTCCTCCGTCCACTTCGCCATCTTGTCCGCCACGCCGACCCAGCTGGTGCGACGCATCTGGGGCAACGAGTCGGCGGCGATTCCAAGCACCGTCTCGAGCGACGGACCGTCGTCGCGATCGAGCGAGGCGATCATGCTCCGCTCCCACGTGGCGTAGGCGTTGAAGGGGACGCTGGTACGCCCGTGCCAGCGCACGCGTTCCGTCACCTCGAAGTCGCGCTGCAGCCGTCCGGTCCAGGGCGACACCAGGATGCGGCGCGCGCGCTCCTCCTCGAGCGGCTCGCTGTGTCCGATGGAGACGCAGGCGCAGCGATGCGAAAGGGTCACGCGCACACCCGCCGGCGTGTTCGTCGCGCCGACGGGAAACCTGCGACACGCCGCCGGCTTGTACTCCGGGCCCATCGCCTCGTGGATCCTGCAACGCGCGTTGTCTCCGAGGAACACACACGCGCCGTTGTGCTGGATCACCACCTGCCCCTCGATCCCGGCGTCGCGCTTCACCACAGGCTCGCGGCTCGAGGGAAACACGATCGTTCCGGCGATCCGCACCCGGCCGGCGTCGTTGCGGGAGATCGGTCCGATGACGTGGATGTTGGTGCAGCAGGTCCCGTCTCCATGACACTGGTAACGGCACCCGGGGCGCACGAGCAAGGGTTCAGCCACGGCGCCTTCTATCACCTTCCCAGCCGGGAAGGTGCGGCCAATCGTTGCCTCCCGCATCGTCGCTCCCGCAACGCTTCGCCCCCGCGCGCTCCACTCCCCCGCCCTCTTGTCTCTCGCACCCTCCCGAGTCCCCTGGTAGTCTGCGCCCAATGCGGCCCCAGGTCGGAGAGATCATCAACGGCAAGTACCGCCTCGTTCGCCTCATCGGCGAAGGCGGAATGGGGAGCGTCTACGAGGCCCGCCACGAGTATCTGGGCAGCGCCGTCGCCCTCAAGTTCCTCGACCCCGATCTGGCCCGACGCCCCGGCCTCGTCGCGAGATTCCTGCAGGAAGCCCGCGTCTCCGCCAGCATCCGCAACCCCCACGTCGTTCAGGTCAGCGACGTCGACCAGTCCTCCGAAGGCCTCCCCTACCTTGTCATGGAGCTGCTCGAAGGCGAGAGCCTCCAGCGCGCCCTGTCCCGAACGGGCCGGCTCCCGATCCCCGCGGCACTCGACATCGCCGCCCAGATCCTCGACGGTCTCGACGCCGCTCACAACGCCCACGTAGTGCACCGCGATCTGAAGCCCGACAACGTCTTCCTCGTCCCCACGCGCCAGGGCGCCCTCGCCAAGCTCCTCGACTTCGGCATCGCCAAGCTCCGGATCAGCGAGGAGTTCCAGAAGGGCCTCACCCGCCCCGGCGTCCTGATGGGAACCCCCGAATACATGGCCCCCGAACAGGCCTTCTCCGCGGATACCGCAGACCTGCGCGCGGACCTCTACTCCCTCGGCGTCATCATCTTCGAGATGGTCACCGGACGACGCCCCGTCTCCGGCGATGACCCCCGCATCATGGCCGCCGGCGTGTTGGCCGGACGCGTCCCGTCCTTGCTCGACGTCGACCCGTCCCTGCCC
The DNA here is from genome assembly GCA_964393505.1 of uncultured Polyangiaceae bacterium. Lineage (GTDB taxonomy): Bacteria > Myxococcota_A > Polyangia > Polyangiales > Polyangiaceae > JACRCQ01. The sequence continues at coordinate 17,299 of CAYMUE010000023.1, read as the reverse complement.
CCCGCGCTCTCCGCCATCGTCCAGCGCGCCATGGCGGGAAGACCCGCCGACCGCTTCTCCTGCGCCAACGAGATGCTGGCCGCCATCGCGCCTTTCCTCCCCGCGCAACCGTCGTCGATGATCGCCAGCTATGGCTCGCCCCCCTTGGGCCCCACGCCCACCCCGCTCATCGCCGCTGCCCCCGGACTGCCCCCCGCAGGCAGCCCTGCCCCCACGGCCCCCGACGACGAGCCCGCTCCCGGAGGCGTCGCCCCCACGCTCCCTCCCGAGGAACCCTCGCCCCAAGCGGGCCCGCCTACCGGCATCCGGCCCACGGGCACGGTCCTCGGCTCCGGCCCCAACGAGATGGCTGCGCCGGCCGACTACGGTGCGACCGCGCAGATGTCGCCCTACGGCTACGGCCCCGCTCCGCATACTGCTCCCCCGCAGCCTCCGGCCATGGCGATGTACCCGGCCACCGCGCCGCCTGTCACCCGCATCGGTGCGCGACGCGGCCTGTCCCTCGGCATCATCGCTGCCGTCGCCGGCGCACTCGCGGTCGCCGCAGGCGTCGCCATCTGGATCGGAGTCACGCGCTCGGAGACTGAACCCACCGGCCCCACCACGACCTTCCCCGTCGTCACCACGACCGAGCCGACTGCCACCACGCCCCAGACCACCACGCCGCCTCCGATCGTGGCCACCGCCCCTCCGACAACCACGACCACGGTGCGTCCGCCTGCAACTGGAACGTCCCCGGTTGTGCGCAAAGACGCTGGCGCGGGCGGCTCCGGCGATTCGCCGGATGCGGGGATCGTGATCCCGTTCCCGCTTCCTTCAGCCCTGCCGTCGACACTGCCGCCGATCCCCGGGCTGCCCAGCTCGTTCCCGTTCCCGATCCCCGGGCTGCCGCAATAGCGCAAGCCGACTCCTCGTCTGCACCCAACGTCGAGGGGATCCGCATCGCGCGCGGGGAATCGCCTACACATGCGTCGGGATCCGCCGTATTCTGCCGGCCGATCAGGCGAAGTCGATGGCGCATCTGAAGACGGGAGACGTGGTTGCCGGACGCTACCGGGTCGAGCGCTTGCTCGGCGTGGGCGGCATGGGCACCGTGTTTGCCGCGCGCGACGGGGACACGCCGCGTCTGGTGGCGATCAAGGTGCTCAACGAGGTGTTGCGCCAGCACCCGACGATCCCGAAGCGCTTCTTGCAGGAAGCGAAGGCCGCGAGCCTGCTGGCGACGCCCCACGCGGTGAAGGTCGAGGCCACTGGAGACCTCGCCGACGGCACGCCGTTCATCGTGATGGAGTACCTCGACGGCGTCGACTTGGCGTCAATCGTGCGCGGGGGCGGCGGCCGGCTGCCGGTAGAGCGCTCATTGTACCTTGCGGATCAGATCGCCGCGGCCCTGCAGGACGCCCACGCGCGCGGCGTGCTCCATCGCGATCTGAAGCCCGAAAACGTCTTCGTCATCCCCAGCCCCGCCGGCGAGTACGTCAAGGTCGTGGACTTCGGCATCTCGAAGATCCTCGCCCCGGGGAGCGCGGTCAAGATCACCGTCACCGGCACCACGGTCGGCACTCCGCAGTACATGCCGATGGAGCAACTGCGCGGGGTCAAGGATCTCGACGGTCGTGTGGACGTCTACGCTCTGGGGATCCTGCTGTACGAGATGCTCGCGGGGGCGAGGCCCTACGACGGCTTCTCCTATGAGCAGGTGATCATGAAGGTCGCGACCACGACGGCGGCGCCGCTGTCGTCGATCCGCCAGGACCTCCCGCCCGGGCTCTCCGAGCTCGTGGCCAGGGCCATGGCGCGCGAGCGCGACCAGCGCGTGCAGAGCATGGAGCAGCTCCGCCTCGAGATGCGCCCGTTCTGGAGCGGACGATCGCCCACGCCTCTCCGGTCCGAGCCGCCTCAACACTCCCCCGTTCCGACGCCCTACGCTTCGCAGGACCCGATGTCCCCTGGCGCGGTCCTCGCACCGCTCCCCCCCCAACCGCTCCCTTCGTCGAACCGCTCCGAGCCCCCCCCCACGGGTGCCCCGGGTAGCGCCATCTCGAGCTCGGTTTCACCCACCTCCGCGCCGCAGCCTGCAGCCGTCGCATTTGGTTCGTCCTACGATCGAATCCCCGCGCCGCAGTCCGCTGCTCCGGTCGGCCACTCGTCGCACGGCCGAATCCCCGCACCCCCGGTCGCCCCCACCGTCGAAGGCAACGCCTTCGGCAGCCACGCCGCGCTCCCCCTCGTTCAGATCCACGTCAGCGCACCCAGACCCCGCAAGAAGTCCTTCCCCACCATCGCGATCGTCCTCATCGCCGTCGGAGTCGCCGCCGTCGGCGCCGCCATCGCGGGAGCCCTCGCCACCCTCTGGTACCTGCACGAGTTCGATTCCCCACCGGCCCCCGCCGTCTCGTCGCTCCCCGACATCCCGCGTCCCCCCGCAAAGCGCAAGTGACCGCATCCCCTCTGCACGCGACTGCTTTCGCTCCGGATCGCGCGGGGACATGGCACTCGGAGATCGGCCCGTGATACGTTGCATTGGCTCCTCATGGCCTCGTTCACCCGCAGCCTCCGCCCCTTCCTGATCGCGTCGGGAGCGGTGTGGCTCTCGCTCTGCGCCGGCTTGGCAACGGTCGAGGCCGCCCCTGCGCCCGCCGAGAAGGCGGCTGCAGAGGCGTTGTTCCAGGAGGGCAAGGCGCTCATGAACAAGGGCGAATACGAGCGCGCCTGCCCGAAGCTCGAGGAGAGCCAGCGGGTGGATCCACAGCCCGGCACGCTGCTGTCGCTGGCGTTCTGCCATGAGAGCGCCGGGCTCGTCGCCTCGGCCTGGATCGAGTACCAGGAGGCGCTGGCCCTCGCGAAGAAAGCGCGACGCGCCGATCGCATCAAGCTCGCCACCAGCCGCCTCGCAGCGCTGCAGAAGGCCGTGCCGCGCATGACGCTCGAGGTCGATGACACCACGGCCCCCGACGGACTCGTGATTACCCGCAACGACGTCGAGGTGGGCAAGGGGGCGTGGGGCGTGCCCGTCCCGCTCGATCCGGGCGAGTACGGGCTCACGGCCTCCGCGCCCGGACACGTGAGCTGGAAGGTGCGGGTGCGCATCGGAATCGGCGAGACCAAAAACATCCCCGTTCCGACGCTGCAGCGCGAAATGCCTCCGCCGACAACACTGTCGTCCTCTCCGATCCTCGCACCGCCGCCCGTGGATTCGAAGCCGACCGCATCGCATGCGACGTGGGGTTGGGTGGTGGGCGGAGCGGGCCTCGCCTCTCTCGCGGTCGGAGGGTACTTCGGCCTGCGGGCGCTCTCGAAGAACGCCGAGAGCGAGGACTACTGCGAGGGGGCGGCGTGCGACGCCAGAGGCGTCGATCTGAACCGCGACGCGCAACGCGCTGCGAACGTCGCGAACGTGCTCGTGCCGCTGGGACTCGTGGGGCTCGGTGTGGGCACCTGGCTCATCGTCGGCTCCGCCGGCAAGAGCCCGCCCGCGCAAGGAGCGACTCGCCCCGCGCTTCATCTGTCTGCCGGCTGGGTGCCCGGCAACGCCTCCTTGGGCGTGAAGGGGACCTGGTGAAGAGACGCGTCGCCACGGCCACGCTCGTGGCTCTCTCCTCCGCGGCCGCGGCCTGCCAGGTGCTGTTCGGCATCGAGGAGAAGCACCTCGCAGAGGGAGCCGTCGATGCCTCCGTGGATTCCGCGTCCGATGCCGGAATCGACGCGCCTTCGGATTCGAGTGTTGCCGACTCCGACGGTCCGGCATCGTGGGTGCGCAGACCTCCGCCGCGGCCCCAGGGCGATGCGGCGCCGTCGCCGAGCGGCAAGTCGGTGACCTTCGCCGTGCGCGGGATGTATCTCGGGTCGATCGATCCGGAGACCGACGAGCCGTCGATCGAAGCCTGGAAGCGGATGGGCTACGACCTCGATGGCAAGTGCACGACGCAGGAGGAGTCTTCCTCGGATAGCACTGGAGTGTGCACGAAGCGGAGCGCAGCCGGGACGGTGTCCCAGCTCGACGGGGAGGAGTGTCGGGACAACGCGGGGGGGCACATCCTGTCGGACGCGTTCAACATGCTCAGCATCCCCTACGAGAAGCTCACGCTGGCGCAGAGCATCAGCGGCGAGGCGTTCACGCTGGTGCTGACGATCGAGGATCTCGATGAGGGTCCCGACGACGCGTATGCGCCGGGGAAGCTGTACGTGGGGGCGCCGCGCAAGGCGGGGGAGAACCCGCCGCTCTGGGACGGAATGGACAGGCTGCGAATCGACGAGCGCTCGGTGATCGACGGAGGATTGGCGTCTCCGCGCGTGCTGTTCACGAAAGGGTACGTGAAGGACCACGTGTGGGTGAGCAACGACTTCGGCACTTCGCCGGAAATGCTGCCGCTGCCGCTCTTCGGGGACTTCTCGTACGTGGAGGCGCGCACGGCAACGATCACCCTGCGTCTCAACGAGGCGCACACCCGGGTGCTCGGGTCGGTGCTGAGCGCGGCGGCGACGATTCCGTCGATCGAGACGGCGGTATGGCCCGGACTGCTGATGCTCGCCCAATGCAGCGAAGGATTCGCGAAGACGATGCTGACGCAGTATGTGCGTCCGAATGCGGACCTGGCCGATCATCCGCCGGAGTTCGTGGCGCCGTCGGAGCAGTGCGATCTGATGTCGATTGGCCTTCAACCGGAATGGAAGCCGGTGCAGCCGCCAGACACCGTGATCCCCGCCGCGCCGGCACCGGCGGTCTGCGATGCCGGCGTGACGGATTGAGGGAGCGTCACTTCACCGTCGGACACTGCACGCCCCCCGCTTGCGCCGTGTTGTTGTCCTCCAGACACTCGTCGATACCCGTGCTCCCCGCCTTCTTGCCGTCCACCACCACCGTGAATACCCACGGCGGAAGCTCGCCCGAAGCGGGCTTGAACGTGATCGCAACCACCTCGGATTGCCCCGGAAGCAGCGCCTTGGTCGTCGTCGCCTCCCCCAGCAGTGTGCCAGTCGCTGGGTCACCTCCGAGGTAGAACTCCACCTTCACGCCGGCCCCGACTCCGAGCGATCCCTGGTTCTTCACCCGCGTGCGCACCTCGAGCCCCGTCGGGCACGCCACCGTCGAGATCTCCAGGTCCACCGCGAGATCCGGCGCATTGTACACCCCCGCACCCTGCGTCGAGACCCGGTAGTTGTTGAACCCCACCGGCTTCACCCAGCTCATCGGCTCCGTCTTCGGCAACGTCCCGTCTGCGTTGATGTTTGTGATGTGATACGCATGCTGATTCCATATCTTGCGCGTGCGTACCCATTTGTCGTTCGCGTCCCCGTACACGAACACACCGTGCCGCGGCGCATCCCCGCCCTTGTACTCCGCGCACTGCACTCCGGTCGATGTGTGGTTGTGGTCGTTCGCCACCACCACGATCTCCGTGTTGTTGTCCCCGTCCACGTCCACCACCACCGGGTACTCGTGGATCGTCGCCGAGCTGTTCGCTGTCTCGTACAACACCGTCCCGTCCGTGCCGCTGTACACCCGGAAGTAGCACTCGTCGCCGTATACCACCTCCGCCGCGCCGTCTCCCTCGAAGTCGAACACACTCGAGCCCGTCACGTTCGACGACTGATCCTGCGTGCCCCGGCTCCACTTCGACGTCAGCGCAGGAGTCGCCCCGCCCACGTACTCGAATACATTGTACATGGACCCGTTCGCCGACGCGATCTCCATCACGCCGTCTGCATCGAAGTCCGCAATCGTCGGCGGCCCCCCGGCCCCAGTCCCCGGCATGTCCAGCACCGCGAGCTGCGCCCCGGTCGCCGCGTCGTGCACGCGAACATATCCCGCCGCCGCCACCGCCAGCTCCGGCTTGCCGTCACCGTCCAGATCCGCAATCGCGGGGTAGCCGTCCGCCTTCCCGTTGTCCCACAGCAGCGTGCCGTCCACCTTCCACGCTCGCCGCCCCGTCACCACATCCTGCTGCCCGTCCCCGTCCACGTCCGCAATGACGCTCACTCCCCCGTATCCCGCGGGATTCGTCGCCGCCTGCGCAAGTCCGCTCCCCGAGATCACTCGCCCCTCGCTCGACAACACCACCCCGCCCATCACGATCTCCGGCTTGTCGTCCCCGTCCATGTGCGCGATCGCAATCGACGAGCTCGCCGAAGCCTCGTTGAACGGTGTCGTTCCGTCTGCCTGCATCGACTTCCACTTCAGCGTGCCGTCGGCCTCGAACGCGATCGCTCCGCCCGTGCTCTTCGACGCCACAATCTCGATGTCCCCGTCTCCGTCGATGTCCGCAATCGCAGGACACGACCGCGGATTGACCGCGTTCGCCTTCTGATAGGCATCCACCCCGGCCGCCCACTTCTCCGCTCCCGTCTTGCCGTCGAGCAGCCTGAGATACGCCACGCCCGTGGGATCGCTCGTGTAGTCCTCGCTCGTCACGATCACGACATCGGGCACCTGATCGCCGTCGAGATCCGCCACGACCGGCGTATTGACCACCTGGACGAACGTGGGGAGGATGGCGCTTCCGGTCCACGACCACTCGACGACCGGGTTGAAGGGCAGCACCGGCGGCTTGAACTCGCACAGGCTCGCGCCCGCCGGCTGCGACAGGCACTTGCCTATCGTCGGCTCGCAGAACTCCCCTTCCGCGCAGTCGTAGGAGTCGTCGCACGGCTCCCCGGGGACTTCGCACTTCGCGGACAGGCAGACCTCGCCGGCGGCGCAGCACGTCAGCGACACGGCCTCGCCGCAGTGCGTGCCGCTCTCGCACGCCGCCACGCACAGCCCCTCGTAGCACTCGTTGCCCTCCGGGCAGCAGATCGCGTTGGCGCCGCACAGGATGTTCGACGGGCAGCCGCCGTCGCCCGGCAATACCACCGAGTCCACGAAGCTCGCGTCGGCGCCGGCTGCGCCCGCAGAGGCATCCGCACCTCCGTCGAGGCCCCCGCCGCCCGAGCCCGTGGACCCCGCTTCGGTTCCTTCGGACCCCGAACAGGCAACGAAGAGCGCCGCAGCGCAGCCAGAGACCATCCAAAGCGGAAGACTGGACAACGATCGATGCAACATGCCCGGCAGTGTACCTCACGGCTCCTCGGCGTACACGGGCTCCGGCCTCCATAAGCCGCTCACGCCGTAGATCTCCGGAGCCTCTGCGTTCTCTGCCACCTTCCCCGCTCTCTGCTGCGCCCGCTCGGCCGCGAGCTCGTTCATCTCGCCCAATCGCGACAGCCAGCTTCTCCGCTCTCCGTATCCCGCCTGCGCTGCGGACGTGTCGTCCGCTACCCCGTGCATCAACGCCGCAAACGACTCCACACTCCCCGTGATCACGCGCCCGCTCGCCACTACCAGGTGCGTGTCCTTCCACCCGCTCGCGTCGAGCGCCCGCCGCGCATACAGGAAGTACGACCAGCACACGTCGAGCACCACGATCCGATAGCGCTGCGGCTCCCACACCATTGGATCGGCGAGCACCGCGAACGACACCTGGTTCGCATGGGCGTTCAAGTAGACGACCTCGTGGCGCGAAACCAGCTCCCGCAGCGTCTCGCGCGCAGCGTCGAGATCGCCTCCCAGGGGAAGCTCGTCCGGGCCCGCGACCTCCACCACGACCCGCAGACTCCCTCGGTCCATCTCCCAGGTGCGACGTCCCGAATCGCTCTCTCGCGCGAGTCGATACCCTCGCTGCGACAGATCGAGCTCGAACGCGTCTCTCGACCAGTAGCCGTGATCGCTCGCGACCAGAGGTTCGTTCATCTGCCCGAATAGCACCCCCACGCTCAGCACGCCGTCGCTCCTCAGCCTCTCGTACTCCGGCGCGGCGCGGAGCGCTGACTCCGGCGGCGCCCGGAACGTCACCTCCGCATCCGATGCGGTCGTCGGGTCGAAGCCCGAAGGGAGCTCATCGAGCGTGGCGAAGGAGTGGATACGCGATCTCCAGGGGACGTCTCCGCGCGTTGCCGACGAAGCCGGCTGCTCCAGGGCCCAGCCGATCCGGGCCCGCTCCGGGAAAAGAGGATGTCCTTGCCGGGAGAGAGAGGATACCCGGTCCGCGACGTCGCGATCGATGCTGGCGTACCACTGCAGATCCTCGGGAGCGTGCGCCGGCGGCACACGTGTGGCGCCGCGAACCTCGGCCACGATCTCCCACGCGCGATCGCTCACATATCCGCTGGCTCCGCTGCTGACGGGCTCGTAGGGGTGGGAGGAGCATGCGGTCATCGAGGCGGCGACGGCGAGGGCCCATGCGTGGCCGGGAATCACACGGGGCAGGAGGTGGTTGTAGATGGCTCGCAACACGGGGCGCGGTCGTGCATCGCGTGTGCCGCTCGTCCCGGTGTCGCGGGAGCCGGACGCGCGAGCGCGGAACGCGGAGAAATGCGGGGCTTCCCGGGGACGCGTCGGGCCGTGGCACCGCGATTGCTGAGGGGCACTCGAGGTCGACGCCGCAGACGCCCGGAGCGATGCGGTCGCGGACCGTGGCTGCGCTCCGCGCAGGAAAGGGCAGGTGCAACGTGACCAGGCTCCATCGAATTGCGTCTCTGTGCAGTCTCACCACGGCAGTGCTCGCGTACAGCGCGGCAGCTCGCGCGGACGGACTGAGGCTCGATGCGTGCGGAACGGCGACTCCGACGCGGACGAGCATCGATGTCCAGATCGTGGAGGAGGTGGCGACGACCACGGCGGAGCTCACGTTCGCCGAGGGCTGCACCGGGACCCGGTTCCTGTTCCCGGTGCCGGAGAGCGCGAGCGTGATCGGCTTCGCCGTGGACCACGACGGGGAATGGGAGCCGGCGGTGATCGCGGGGAACGACGCCACGACTCCCGACGACGTGTCCCAGGGGCCGGGTGGCGCTGCGATGAACACCAATCTCCGTAAGTGGCTGGGCTCCAATGCGTTCATCATCAATCTTCCGTCGGAGCCGACGGACCGCCCGCTCCACGTTCGCTTGCAGTACATCGAGGTCCTTCCCTACGAGTTCGGGAGCGTGCAGTACCGCTATCCCTTCGCCGACTACGTCTACGCCCAGGGGGGTGTTCGGGAGGCATTCTCCGCGCTCGTCGACGTCGCCTCCGTCCGTCCCATCGCCGGCCACTCCGCCCCCGGCTTCTCCCAGCACTCCACCGTCGAGGAGCAGACTGCGAATCACCTGAAGCTCCGGTTCCAAGCTGCTTCCATCACTCCGTCGGACTTCGACTTCTCCTACGGCGTCACCCAGGACGAGGAGCTGTACGTGAATCTGCTGACCAGCCACGAGCGCTGCGGCGAAGACGGATTCTTCATGCTGATCGTGGAGCCGAAGCACGATATCGACGAGTCGGCGGCGATTCCCAAGTACTTCCAGTTCGTGCTCGACACTTCGGGGAGCATGGCCGGCAACAAGATCGCGCAGGCCAGGGATGCCGGTGTCTTCTTCGTGGACAACCTGAACCCGCAGGATCGCTTCAACGTCGTGGCCTTCGACGACCTGGTCGATCCGCTGTTCGACCAGCCCCAGGCGGTGACCGCGACCACCCAGGCCCAGGCCACTTCCTTCGTCCAAGGCCTGTATGCCGACGGCATGACCGACATCGACACTGCGCTTCGGACGGCATTGTCTTCGCCATTCGAGGATTCCTTCGCTCGCATCCTCGTGCTGCTCACCGACGGAGAGCCCACGGTGGGCGAGCAGAACCCGTCGAAAATCCTCGCGAACGTCAAACAGGCCAACACCCACCACACCCGCATCTACCCCTTCGGGATCGGCTCCGACGTCAACAAGTCGCTGCTGATCGCCCTGGCGAACGCCAACGGCGGGCAGGCGCAGTTCCTCGCCGACAACGCCGACATCAGCAAGGTCCTCGGGAGCTTCTACAACAAGATCGACCGTCCGGTGCTGATCGACGCGACGGTGGACTTCGGAGGAATCGAGACCTACATGAGCTACCCGGAGGGGCCACAGGACCTGTTCGCCGGCGCGCAGTTGCTGATCATCGGCAAGTTCCGGGGCGCGGGCGACGTGCAGGGGACGATGACCGGATCGCTGATGGGCACGCCGCAGACCTACTCGTGGCCGATGACGTTCCCCGAGTGCGCGCAGGG
>CAYMUE010000023.1:0-7144 GCA_964393505.1 uncultured Polyangiaceae bacterium | reverse complement strand
CCCATGCTCTCGCTCCCGATGGCGTGCGCATCCACTACGAGATCCACAGCGCGGGGCAGGACCGCAGCCTGGCGCCGGTCGTGCTGGTGCAGGGACTCGGCCTGTCGAGCCGGTTCTGGTTCGAGCTTCCACGCGACCTCGCCAACGACCCGCACCGGCCCCGCACGACGATCGTCCTCGACAACTGCGGCACGGGGCGATCGGATCGACCGAAGGGGATCCTCCGACCGAGCCGCATGGCCGACGACGTGGTGACGGTGCTCGACGCGTGCGGTGTGGAGCAGGCCGTGGTGGTAGGGATTTCGATGGGGGGGATGATCGCGATGCACGCCGCGGTGCGGCATCCCGGGCGTGTGAAGGGGATGGTCCTGATGGCCACGTCGCCGGGGCTGCCTCACGGCAGGATGCCGACGCTGCACGCGACAGCAGCGCTGCTGTACACGCCGTTCGTGCGCAGGCGACGCGTGCGCTGGGTCGATCGCATCCTGCTGCCGGAGCACGAGCTCGATCGCGCGGCGGAGCTGCTGGCAGCCTGGCCCGCGGTGTTTCGCAAGGATCCAATCTCGCCGCGGACGTTCTTCGCGCAGCTTGCAGGCGTTGCCACCCACTCGGTCGGCTTCCGGCTCGGGCGGGTGAGGTGCCCGACGGTGGTGGTCGCAGGCGAGGACGACATCCTGGTGCCGCCCGAGAACGCGCGGCGGATCGCGCGGCGGATTCCGCGTTCGAGGCTCGTGCTGAGGCCCGGGGTGGCGCACGTGATTCCGGTGCAGGAGCCGCGGATCGTGCAGGAGTCGCTGGCGATGCTGGAGGAGATGGGGGGAGCCTGACGCGTCGGGCCGGCACCGGGCGCCCGAAAGACCGCGGGCCCGCCGTCGCAGGCGAGCCCGCAGATGACTCCACTAGCCGCGCATCAGAACGGGATGCAGTAGCCGTGGCCGTTGACCGGAGCGTCGAGGTAGCACTTCATGCCCACCGTCGGGCAGTCCGTGTTCGCGTCGCAGAACTTCGCGCAGAAGCCCTCGTCGCCGATCCCCTCGCCGCCGACCGCGCCCAGGATGCACACGCCCGCGTCGAGCCCGGGGGTGGAAACATCCTGCCCGCACGCCGAGTCGTTGCCGATCACGCAGCGCTGGCTGCAGAAGTTGACCGGTTCGACCTCGGAGCCCTGCACCGTGAGGCACTTGCCCTGGCAAGCGTCGTTGGCCGGATCGCAGTTGATGCCCAGCCCCGACTCGCCCCCGGACTGTGCCGCGGTGCACACGTTCAAGCGCTTGTCGCACACGAGGGTGTCGCCGCAGTCGGCGTCGAAAGCACACACCGGGACGCACGCGACCACGTCGGCCCCGCCTTCCTCGATCGGTCCGAGGTTGGAGCACGCGACGTCCTGGCGTCCGCCGCAGTTGGCGTCACCAACGCCGATCGCGCAGGTCTGCAGGCACCAGGCGCTGACCTCGTTGGTGATGGACAGGTCCACGCAGGTGGTGCCGGCAAAGGCAGCGCAGGCGTTCTGATCGTCCGTGCAACTGAGCGTGCAGTAGCCGTTGGCCGGGCCGCCACCGAAGAACTCCGTGCCCGCGGGAAGGACGCACTTGAGCCCCGCCAGACAGTCGTCATCGGCCGTGCAGTAGCTGCCGATCGGCTTGTCCTGCGGCCCGCTCCCCGCAGCGCCCGCGGTTCCGGCTGCGCCCGCTTCACCCGCGGCTCCGGCTTCGCCCGCCGCTCCTGCCGCCCCCGCCTCACCCGCGGCGCCGGCCTCACCGGCCGCTCCGCCTTGCGCCGTTCCTCCCGCTGCGCCACCCGTGCCTGCGGCGCCTCCCACGCTGGAGCCCGCGCTCCCGCCCGTGGCGTCGTCGTCGTCGGACTCCACGATCGTGCATGCGGCAAGAAGGCTGACTCCAACCATCGCGGAAAGGGCAAACAAGAAGCTCGAACGGGCCATGGTATTCCTCCTGTACAAGCCCTGCATACGCCGCAGGGGTGACTCGAATTCCCACAAGAGTCGTAACGCGGGAGCGTAGCACGCGGTCGCCCGTTGGACGAACGGAGCGCCGAAACGATCACAGGGAGATGGCCCCGGGCGTTACGAAGGGTGGGCGAGCCGCCCGCGGGGCGGAGGAGAGAGGATCGAAGTCCAGGAGATTTCCGGAGGGTGTTGGCCGAGAAGGAGTCGTGTTGAGGGACGACGGGCGCGGGCTCAGGCGCGCCAGAGGCCCAGGGCCCAAGCGATCAACCCCGCGGCCGACAGCCAGAGGCCCCAGTGGGCGCGACGCCAGCTCGGCTTGCCAGTGGCATCGACTGCGCGCATGCCCAGGATCGCGAAGCCCGCCGTGAGCAGACCGAACCCCGAGAGCAATACGAGCACCCAGGGCGCGAATGGGTGCTCATGACGCGACAGAGCCTCGAGCAGCTCCCGCTCCACTTCGGGCCCCGTCTTCTCGGCCCCCGGCGCGATGGGGAGCCGGGCGCTCAGCCGCGCGATGGATGCGTCCGCGACGAGCCGCTCCCTCGTGTGCGGCTCGACGACCCACCGGCTCGAAAGAGAAGCCGATCGCACCGCGTGCCAGGCGAGCAGCGCGAGACGCGTGTCGGAGCGCCCCTCGGCCACCTTCGCGATGCCGATGAGACGCTCGTAGGCCGCGGGCACGTGGGCCGCGCCCGGGACATACCAGGCGGCGGCGCGTCGCGCCCGCACGATCGCCTGCTCGAGATCGCCGGAGGCGAGCAGCGTGCCCGAGGCGCGATACTCGCGCTCTCCCTCGATGAGGGCGCGAACCGTCATGGCTCCCGCGATGGCCGAGATCACTGCGACGATCAGGGCCACGCGAGCGGCGAGGCGAGCCCAGGACGGACTCTTCACAGGAAGTCACGACGGTGGAAGATCTGGGCCGACACGACGAGCAGCAGCACCATCCACCCGAGGGCTTGAAGGGAGGCCATGCCCAGATAGGGACCGAACGCGACGTCGGTCGCCTCGCCGGTGAGCAGCGGACGCGCCGGCACGTACACGTGAAGGTTCGGGACGACCTTGGAGATGAGCACGCCCAGGTTGTGGACCCCCTCGCCGAATACCTTGACCGGGAGCTTGGTGAGCGTGTCGGCCTGGCGCCCCACCACGAACACGCCGAGGGTCATGATGGCGGTGAGGAACGGGGACGAGAACGACGCGAAGAGGGTCGCTACCGCCGACACGACCCCGACCTCGAGGAACGTTAACGCGCACGAGCCCAGGACCACCCTGCGCTCATCGGGATGCCCGGTGGCGAGCATGGCGGCAACGACCAGCAGGATCATCGCCCAGGGAATCGGAGCGTAGACGCCCAACCGTTTCGATCGGATCCCGAAGAAGATCATCCCGACGGTGACCGCCGTGGCGATCCCTGCCACCAGCGCGAGGGAGCGCCCGCCGAGCACCGCGAGCGTGCCGAGCACCACCGCCGCATCCATCGCGATGAACACGCCAAGGGTGAGCATGTTGCCGAGGAACTTGCCGAGCAGGTACTCGCTGCGTCGCACCGGGCGCGCGAGGATCGGGAAGATGGTCTTCTGCTCCAGCTCGCGGAACAGCGAGGTCGCTGCGAGCATGATGGCGACGGCGATGGCGTAGATCGAGACGGTGGCCGCACCGAGGTCGGCAACGACGCGCGGGGCGGACTTGAGGGTGTAGGCCCCCACGACGATCGAGTAGGCCGTGGTCGCCAGGGCCAGGCCCACCAGTCCGTACAGGATGCGGGCGCGGCTGGCCTCCCGATAGGTGTTCAGCGCGATGGTGCCAATCCGAGCGAGCATGGATGTCTGTCCCTGTTATGCGGTCGGCGGCGCCGACGCAACTCTCAGGCGTGCGGCGGGGGAGGCCCCCCGGTGTGGATCATACGCGATCCATACCGCTGGATCTTCAACGATCCACTTCCGTCCGCGCTGCCGCAGCGATCCGCGCTTCTGCGCCCCTCGCGATTCGGTCCACCTTGTGCAAGCATCTTGCCCATGCGCCGCGACAATCGCCACCCGGATGACGGTTCCGCGCGCGGGGACGCTCTCCACCTCGCACAGCCCGACGTCGACCTGCTCGACATGCCGACGGAGACCTCCCTCGATCTCGAGGATTTCGACGACGAGTCCGATCTGCTGCAGACCACCGAGCTCGATGCGTTCGTGCAACACGACAACGTCGACCTCTGTCCGCCTGGCGGGCCGGCCGCGGACCTCCAGGCGCTCGTAGATCCCGGACGCCTCGCGGCACATTCGTGCGGGCTGGGGCTCGAAGGGCCCGCCGCCTGGCAGTCTCTCGAGCAGGCCGCGGTGGCGGCCGATCCGGTCTCTCTGGGCGCCGACGATGTCGCCGAGCTGTTGGGGGGAGATGCGGAGAAGGTCCTCGCGGAGCGCTCCGGGCTGAAGGTGCGGGCTGATCTCGTGGACGACCCCAACCGTCCCACGATGCTCGTGTTCTGCAAGGCGGGCGAACGGCTCCCACCGTACCTGGAGCCGGCCGACGAGCTCCCGCGCTTCGCCCTGGGGCGCCGCCGTGCGCTTGCACGATTCGGCGCGGAGCAGGAAGACGACGCGCGCTCGAAGCGCGATCTCCCGGGGTTCGGCATCGAGGACCACCTGGCTCCGTTCGTGCGGGCCCCGCTTCCGGCCTTCCTGCTCGACGAGCTCCCCAAGGCCGCGGTGCGCGCGCGGATGAAGTCGCTGCCCGCCTTCCGCATCGAGGACACCTCGACGCACGATCCGACGTCTTCGTGGGCAGCATGGCAACCGGAACACCGCGGCCGCTGCGGGAGCCACCGCAAGCGTCGCCGATGATCGACGAGAGACCGAATCCATGGGACGATCACCGCCAGAGTCACGCCACGCACGGGATGACCGCCTCGGTCCCCTCGGCAATGCGAGAGCGTGCCCGTCGGTCCCCAACTCGCCCCCCCGCGCCGAGCGCGCGTGCCCGTCTCACCCCCGTCATGAACGCAGAGCATCGCGCCCCAGCCGCTCCCACCGCCCCAGCTTCCCCATGCCCGGAGGCCTCCCGTTGACCATCGGCCCCGGCACCGTCATCAACGAGTCCTACCGCGTCGTGCGACGCGTCGCCATCGGCGGCATGGCCACCGTCTACGAGGCGATCCTGCTCGGAACCGGACAGCGCGTCGCCCTCAAGATCCCCCACGATCAGTTCCGCCAGGACAAGGACGGCCTCCGACGCTTCCTGCGCGAGGCCCAAGCCGCCATGGCCATCCGAGCCGACAACGTCGTGCAGATCGTCGCCGTCGGACGCCTGCCCAACCGCATGCCGTTCCTCGCGATGGAGTACATTGACGGTGTGGGCCTGCGGGACGTGATGTACCCGCCCGACGACACGCGGCTGCCGACGAGGACTGCGCTGTCGCTGGTGGACCAGATTGCCGCGGCGATCGAGTCGGCGCACGCGGCAGGGGTGATCCATCGGGATCTCAAGCCCGACAACGTGCTCATCACGGCGGGTCCCGACGGAATGATCGCCAAGGTGTTCGACTTCGGTCTGTCGTTCATCGCGGTGGAGGGGAGCGTGTCGCGGCTCACCACGACGGGCACGACGTTCGGCACGCCCCAGTACATGGCGCCGGAGCAGATCCGGGGAGCCAAGCATGTCGACGGCAGGGTGGATGTCTACGCCCTCGGCGTGATCCTGTACGAAATGCTCGCCGCGCGATGGCCGTTCGAGGGCGTGGACGCTCACGACGTCTGGCACAAGGCGACCTACGACCCACCGGTGCCTTTGGCCACGCACCGCCCCGATCTGCCCGCCGGGTTGCTCGAGATCGTGATGCGCGCGATCTCCCGCGAGGCCACCGATCGCTACGCCACGGCAACCGAGCTGCGCGAGGCGATCGCGCCGTTCTGGAAGGAACGCCTCGACGCGTCCCGGTTCGACGCCACCCTCGGGTCGTGCCCGTCGCGTCCCCTCGCCGCCGGGACCGCAGGAGTCGCGCCCTGCGCCTCCGACGAAGCCGTCACGGTGCCTCCGCGCACCTCGCCGTTCGATCGCACCGCCATCGCTGCGCCGCCGGTCGAGGCCAAAGTGGAGACTCTGTCGCGGCCTCCCGTCCCGGCCGCGGAGCCCTCCCTCGTTGCGGCCCCGAGATCCTCGGAGATGGTGTCGAAGGAGGCGCTCCGCCACGGCTCTGCGGCGACCTGGTGGATTGCCGCTGCCGCGGCGCTGGTGCTGATCGCGCTGGCGGTAATCGTAATCGCCCGCGTGTAGAGAGGCGAGAGCGTGTCGCCTCACGACGGGCTCGCGCTCCGGTTGCGTGTGTCCTACGATGCCGCTCCGGAGGACTCTCATGCATACGGCGAAGATCGGCGGTCCACTCGCAGCGCTGCCGGGCCCTTCCGGGGAGCCGGTCTCCTGCAACGTTTTCGGTGACGTGGCGTTCGAGTACGCGGGAGATCCGAATGCGATCCAGCCGCACCTGAGCAACGCGATCCTGCAGACCACGGGTAACGTGATCGCGGCGAAGCTCCGGGCCAACCAGGTGGCGATTCCCACGCTGTCGGCGAGCTTGCCGCACTTCGTTCCGGAGATCGTCGCTGCGTGCGGTGCGCAGGGCTTCGGCGTGCAGATCACGCAGCTGCAGTTGCAGATCGTCGTGCCGCAGGCGGCGCCGCCTCCCCAGCCGATGGTGATGCCGCCAACGCCGATGCAGTCGGCAGCGGCCTCCCTCGGACAGGCAGCGGCCGATCACCTCGACCCCCGCAACTACGAGTACGAAGCGAAGATCAACGTCGGCGGGTTCAAGATCAAGGCGAGCACCGACGGCGGGCTCGACACCCAGGGGCTGAAGAATCAGGTCAAGGACAAGGCCAAGAGCACCGTGATCTGGTGGGCCGCCGGCTGCCTCATCGTGGGGCTCGTGTTCCTCGGTCTCGCAGGGCTCGGCGGCTACATCTACTGGGAGGCCCAGAAGGGGATATCCGCCTCGAGCGGGACCGGCCCCGCGAAAGCCTCGAAGTGGGACGGCAAGAGCGAGTTCTCCTGCGGCGGCAATGACAACGTGAAGCTCGAGGGGATTACTGCGAGCTTGTCGAGCGGGACGGCGGTCAAGGCGAGCGGCAACTGCAAGCTCGAGCTGGTCAACTGCAACATCACCGCACCGAATGGCATCGACGCATCGGCGAA
>CAYMUE010000022.1:33636-55498 GCA_964393505.1 uncultured Polyangiaceae bacterium | reverse complement strand
CGCTCCTCGGTGGGCTACGAGACGATCCGTCAGGCGGCGAATACCAACGCGCAGGTCTATGGGGCCATCGGGGCCTTCGAGCGGTATCTGCGCCCGACCTTCGACGCTCTGCGTTTCGGCAAGGAGGAGTCCCGAGAGAAAGACAGGTTCGTGCTGGCCTACGACCATCACCAGACCTACGGCGTCGGCAGGGCGATCGGCTTCTGCTCGAGCAACGCCAACGGGTTGGTGGCGGCTCCATGTGACGGGCAGCCGCGCAGCTACACGGCGGACATGTACTCGGTGAGCGTGGCGGTCGGCAAGGGGACCTCGAGTTCCGGCTACTTCGCGGCCGGGAGCTGGTCGATGACGATCGTTCCGCCGGTGGGGGGCGAGAGCAACGAGACGGCCATGCGTGGCCTGTTCGCGTTCTACACGGGGCTGACCGCGTTTGCCGGGCTGCCGTTCTACCGGCTGCTCGGCAAGAAGGTGTTCAACGCGCTGATGCCAGGCTCGGCGGACGGGATTCTGGGGGGCTACACGACGGTCGGACCGATCCGGGGATACGGGGGATACGTGCTCTCCCGGGGTTTCTTCGGAGACCTCGCGGTGCCCAACTACAGCCCATTTCTGACCACGGCGCTCGCGCAGGACTTTGCGAGTCTGGCACTGCTCCGCGGAGGTCTGAGGGACCTGGACGTCGCGAAAGCGCTCGGCCTCCCCGACACCTCCGGCCTCACCTCGCTCTTCGCGCAACGCGTCGTGCTTCCGGTGCCCAAGGTGAACCCGGCCGAGACCTCCCTCAACGAGCTGGCCAAGGACATGGTGCAGTCGCCCATCATCACGGGCCACCTGCGCCAGCTCGACCTGGCCGACTACGTGGACGTCAACCTCGCCGTGGGCGCCGTGCCAAAGGTCTTCGTCAACGAGGCGATGGTCTCGGTGCACTCCAAGAAGTTCGCGCGCAGGCGTCTGACCCCGAACAGGGACGACATCCGCGGCGACGGTGTCAACGCCAGCTTCGGCTGGTCGTTGTCTGTGGGGACCGCCTCGCTGCCGCCCCTGTACTACTACGCGGTCCAAGGCGGCAATCGATTCGCCTTCAAGGCCCAGATGCAATGGGGACCATTCAGCGCGTTCGTCCGCATGAACGACCCCGAGTTCCTGCAGGCCTTCCCCTTCGCATACAACGCGGTCAACGCCGGAATCACCGCCGGAATCGCAGAGTAGGAGGGATGCTGTCATGACCATGCAAACGGCGGCCGCTCCCCTTCTCCTGCTGCTGGCGAGCATTCCGTGCTTCGTGCCCGCCTGCCGCTGCTCCCAGGACCCCGAGGTCCTGTCCCACGACGCCGCGTGCGACGAGATCGGCTTCTCCCTGGCGAACCGCACCTTGAACTGCGGGGAGTCCACGCAGCGCGGTAACGAGGTCTTCGAGGAGTTCACGTCGTCGTTCTCGTGCAACGCGACCGAACCCGCGGCCGACGCGGCCGCGGACGCCGCGGGGTCCTTCGTGTCGATCCTGGACTGTGCCGAGGACATGCTCTCGGTCTCTTGCGACCTGCTCGTGGGCCCCGGAGCCTCGCTGCGCGCGGCGCTCGAGTCTTCGCCCGCCTGCCTCGCCGCGATCGCGCCCCAGGACGGTGGAACCCTGCTCCCCCCCTGCGAATCCGAGAGTCTGACCCGGTGCGGCGACGAGTGCGTGAACCTCGACGGGGACGATGACCACTGCGGAGACTGCGACCACAGGTGTCCGGGGGACAAGAGCCTCCACTATGCCGGCGACTGCAAGGACGGAGTCTGCACAATCATGTGCCTCGATTCCCACCTCGACTGCGACAACGACACAGCGAACGGCTGCGAGGTCAACCGGCTCGAGGACATCGACAACTGCGCTGGCTGCGGGGTCAAGTGCGCTCCGCCGTCGTACCCCGGCCAGCAGGTCAAGTGCGAGCAGGGCTTCTGCGTGTATCCCTGCGACGCGACCCACCTCGACTGCGACGCAGACCCCTTCACGGGCTGCGAGGTCGCGGTCGGCCCCGACAACTGCTTCCTGTGCGGCTACGAGTGCACCAAGGGCGGCCTGTTCATGAGCGAATGCGCCGTCGACGCCGGGGGCTGCGTCACCCAGGGATCCTGCACGAATGGCACCTTGAACTGCGATTCTGTCCTCGACTGCGAGACGACGTATTCGGTGCAGCACTGCGGACTCTGCAACAAGGCGTGTCCCGCCGGTGCCAACGCCGATCCCCGCTGCACCGACGGCGTGTGCTCGCTCGAGTGCCTGTCCGGCTTCCTCGACTGCAATGCCCAGAGCGACGACGGCTGCGAGACCGAGGCGTCGGCCTGCCCCTGATCCGCGAAACGACGCTGAGGAGAGTGCACGGGAAGTCGCGGCGCGCGATCGGGCGGCGCCTGCGTTCGAGGGCCTCTGCGGGCGACGACCTCCTCGCGCCTCCTGGCCGGACTGGGTCGGAAGGGGACAGGGGCGGTGCGGGGGTCCTCGGCGCCGCGCCCCGGAGCGGGCGCGCTACAGGCACTTCTCTTCTTCGCACCTGCCCGAGCAGCAATCCCCGCCGTTGAGGCACATGTCGTCGGCACCGAAGCAGGCCGGAGGCTGATAGTCAGAAGCCCGCGGCTTGGTCGCTTGTGCGGCCAGCATCGTCGTCGGTTCGGCCTTCTCGGGCGTCTCGCATCCTCCGAGCATCATTGCGATCGCCAGCGCACCCAGAACGCTCATTCGGCTCTTCATGGCCTTGCTCCTTGGGCTCGCCTAGACTGCAACGCCCGTGCCTTGCACGAAGCGGTTCCGTATGAGGGCGGAGGCGTGACCGGGCCACGCGCTGTCAGGATCGGTTCACGACCGCCCGGTGTGACCGGGTCATCCTCCGAGGTTCGTCGGAGCGGGGAGGACGCCCCTGCCGCGTGCCCGCCCCGCGCCACGGATACGCAGGCGTGGTATCGTGCGCCGATGGCGGGAGGCAGACGATGAACGGCTCACCTGGGGGTTCCCTCGGGAAGCTGATTGACGGACGCTTCCGTCTGGTGCGCCTGGCTGCCCGGGGAGGGACGGCGGACGTGTTCGAGGCAGAGGATCGGGTCGCCGGCGAGAGGGTGGCGGTGAAGGTCCTGCGGGAAGTGGAGGGCGATTGGAGGGAGCGTTTCGGACTGGAGGCCGAGGCGCTCAGTCAGCTCTCGCACCCGGCGATTGTCCGGTTCGTTGCGCACGGCGTCGTAGCCGAGGGGCTTCCGTACCTCGCAACGGAGTGGCTGGAGGGCGAAACGTTACGTGAGCGGTTACGCAGGGGGAAGCTGCCCGAGGAGGAGAGTCTCGCGCTGCTGGCGTGGGTCTGCGACGGCTTGGCGGTCGCGCACGACCGCGGGCTGATCCACAGGGACATCAAGCCAGGCAACATCGTGCTGACATCCGACCCGGCGGCACCGGCCCGCCTCATCGACTTCGGTCTGATTCGAAGGCGCTCCGCGCCGGCGCGGACGCTCGGCGGGTTGCTGCTCGGGACGGCCGGCTACATGTCGCCGGAGCAGATACGCGCGGCGAGCAAGGTGGATGCGAGGAGCGACGTCTTCTCCGTGGGCTGCGTGTTGTTCGAATGCCTCACCGGGGTTGCGCCGTACCGCAGCGACGACCTGATCGGGATGATCGGCAAGGTGCTTTTCGGCGACACTCCTCGGGTGTCGGATCACGACCCCACGGTGGCCGAGGGCGTGGTGTCGATCGTCGCACGCATGATGCACGCCTCGCCGGAGTCGCGCCCGGCGAACGCGCGACAGGTTGCGTCGCTGCTGCGCGGGGGATCACCGGAAGCCTTCGGCGAGATCGCGCAGGACGTCGCGAGCATGGGAATCACGGACCGCGAGAGACGGATTCTGTGTGCGGTGCTGGCGGGTGACGGGCGCGACGGAGTGTCGCGTCTGGAAGCCGTACCGGAGCAGGACGATGCAACGATGGTATCGGCGCTGCTTCCGGTTGGGATTCTCGAGGAGATCGTGGAGCCCTACGGAGGGGTTGTGGAGCTGCTTGGGCGGGGGTTGGTGCTGGTATCGTTGCGGGGATCGCCGGGCAACATGGATCACGCCTCGCACGCGGCGCGGTGTGCGCTCGAGCTGCGTGCTCAGATGCCCGTGGTGCCGATCGTGCTCGTGTCGGGCCGCTCGGACCCCGGGGCTCCTCTCGCGGTAGGGGAGATGTTCGATCGCGGGGCGAGGATGATTCGGGTCCTGGCAGGAGCGCCGTCCACGCTGGTGCAGACGGGGATCCGAGTGGACGAGGTGACGGAAGGGCTGCTCGGATCGCGGTTCGAAGTGGTGGGGGATTCGCTCGGGTTGTTGCTCCGCAGAGAGGTTCGGCAGCATGCCGGACGGCGAGCCCTGCTCGGGAAAGCGACTCCGTGCGTGGGACGGGAGCGCGAGATGGCGTTCCTGGAGGGCGTGTGGGCGGAGTGTCTCGCCGAGCCGCGCTCCCGCTTCGCGGTGATCAGCGGACCTGCGGGGCTCGGCAAGTCGAGGCTGCGAAGCGAGATGGCGGCCCGGCTGCGCACCGCACATCCGACTGCACAGCAGTGGATCGCGGAGTCCGATCCGCGTCGGGCAGGTTCTCCGCTCGCGACCTTCCGTGCCCTGCTCGGCGGCGCCGCCGGATTGCCAGCGGCAGAGACGGACACGGCCCGGTTGAGGCGGCTTTCGTCGCGCGTGGCGCGGCGCGTCTCCAAGACCGATTCTCCTCGTGTCACGGCGTTCCTCGCCGAGGCCGCGGGCCTCCGCTCCTCCGACGATGAGAGCGTCGAGCTCCGCGCCGCTCGCTCGAACCCCTCCCTGATGGGTGACCAGATCGAGCGCGCCTGGCTCGACTTCGTCGCCGCCGAGTGCCGCCACCAGCCCACGATCCTCATTCTCGACGACGCCCAGTGGGCCGACGAAGCGAGCCTGCGCCTCGTCGCCGCGGCGATCCGCTCGCTTCGCACCTTGCCTCTGCTGGTGATGGCCTTCGGAAGACCCGAGGTGTTCCTCGCCGCCGAATCGCTGGATCTCGGTGAAGCCCTCGTCCTCGAGCAATTGCACACCCTTTCCCCCGCGGCGTGCGAGCGACTCGTGCGCGCCGTGCTCCCGTCACTCGATTCGGCCTCCGCACGGCGCATCGGCGAGATCGCGGGCGGCAACCCGTTCTTCCTCGAGGAGCTCGTGCGCGTGGTAGCCGTTGGAAGGAACCCGTCCGACGCGCACACCGTCGTGGCCCTCATGCAGAGCCGACTCGAGGAGCTCCCGGCGAGCGCCCGACGCGTGCTGCGCGCCGCGAGCACCTTCGGGGAGTCCTTCCGGATCGACGGGCTGCGCCACCTGCTCGGGGACACAGTGTCCCAGGAGTCGCTCGCGCGAGACCTGCGAACGCTGTGCGACCGGGAGCTGATCGGCCGGCTCGACGACGAGGGGGAGGGGCTGGTGTTCCGTCATGCGCTCGTGCGCGACGCGTCGTATTCGATGCTCACGGACGACGACCGCAAGCTTGCGCATCGTCTGGCGGGCGAGTGGTTGGAGCGGGAGGGGGAGCAGGACGGCTGGCTGATGGCCAATCACCACGTGGCGGCGGACGACGGGGAGCGTGCCGCGGCGTGGTTTGCGCGGGCGGCGGAGCAGGCCTCGGAGATCAACGACAACCGGCGTGCGCTTGAGTGCGCGGAGCTCGGTGTCCGCTACACGAGCGCGGATTCGCTCCGTGCCCGACTGCTGGTATTGCAGGCAGAGGCAGCGCGCTGGTTGGGCTCTCACGCGCGTGCTGCCGAGGCCGCCCGAGAGGCGGCCTCGCTGCTCGAGCCAGGCGCGGAGCTGTGGCCTCGCGCGCTCGAGGAGTCCATCCGCGCCCTGGCGCGCCTGGGAGACGGCGGCGAGGCGAGCGCCCTCGCGCGGAAGCTGATCGAGTACGGAGGAAGTGTCCCGGCGACCGCTCCGCTCAGTGTCCTGTACTGTCGCGTGGCCCTTGCCGTCGTGGCGCTCGGAGAGAGCGAGGCTGCACGCGACCTCATCCGTCTCGCGGAGTCCGCTTCGTCCCGTGCTTCCCGCCGAGATCCGCTGCTCGATGCGTATCTCGCGCACGCTCGCGCGGTGGCCACGCTGCACGGAACCATCCACTTCGACCAGTACGCCTCTGCGCTCGAGCAGACGATCACTGCGTTCGGCGTGCTCGGCGACCTTCGGGGCGTGTCGGCCCAGAGCGTCAACCTGGGCTACATCCTGACTTCCATGGGCGCGCTGGAGCGCGCCGCGGAAGCGCTGGAAATGGCAATCCAGGGCGCGGAGCCCAGAAGCCTGCACCATATCGTGGCTGCCGCCCGCCACAACCTCGGCTACACCCTCGCTCTCGGCAGTGCACCGGAGGAAGGCCTGGAGCTCGAACGACACGCCGTGGCGGCCTTCGAGCAGCAGGGAGATCGCCGCCTCGAAGGCGCAGCCAGGGCCTACTGCGCCAGAATCCTGACCATGATGGGACGCCTCGGTGAGGCCGAGTCCGAGGCTCGCAGAGGATTGTCCCTCGTCCAGCCGTTCCCGGGCACCCGGACCGGCGTGACCGCCACGCTGGCTCACGTGCTCGCGCAACGAGAGCAGTTCGATGAGGTCCTCGCGCTGCTCGAGACGTCCGCGAGCGGAACCGCGAAGAGCACGATCGAGGACGACGGCACGGGAAGCGTGGCCCTTGCCACGGCACTGCTCGCAAAGGGGCGCCGACAGGAAGGCAGGGGCGTGGTGGCCTCGGCATGCACCACCGTGGCCGCACGCGCGGCGACAATTGCCGATCGATCGACGCGGCTGGGCTATCTGCTCTTCGCCCCCCGTGCCGCGGAGATCGCGCGTCTGGCAGGCCGTCTGGCGATTCTCTACCCGGGGATCGACGACCTGGGCAACGGGATGACGTGAGCCTCGCAGCGAGCGTGGTTCACATGCGCGGAACCGGAACCCGGTATCCCACTTCGCTCAACGTGCGGGCGCGCTGCGCCGCTGCCACCACGTCCGGGCCGTCGCTCGCCAGATACCAGTGCACGCCCGCCGACGGACCGGCGAACTGCTTGAAGAACCCGATGAACTGCTTGCCGGTGAGGGCGAGATCATGCACTCGGGCCACGGGGAAGAGCTCGTGGTCGTGCGGAATCGAGATCTCGAGGGTGTCCCCCGGAGACACTTCGCCGGCCAGAGGCTGGCCGAGCACCTGGAGCGTGAGCCGATAGCCCTGCACGGGGCCAACGCCCTGGGTGGTCGTGGAGATTAGCTTCACGCGCGCGACCACGTCGGCGGATTGGGCGCGCGGAGCGAACCAGGCGTCGTAGTCAGGGTGACTCGCGTGACCGTTGGCGAGCAGCTCGTGGTCGATGGTGTCAGCGAACTCGGTGTGCAGGGAGCCGGTCCACTGCGGGGAGTTGGAGTTCACCGGAGCTTCAGCGGCGCGCGGGGGAGAAGCTGCGCAGCCGCCGAGGGCAAGGAGGCAAGCCAAGGAAGCGAGGGAAAGACGTTGGGAGGAGGTCAACATGGCACACTCGACGGGCTGGATGCTGCCGGCTCAAGACGACAGCCCATGCTGCAGAAAGGATGCCTGAGCGCGACGCGCGCAAATCAGACCATTTGGCGCCACTTGAAGAGAGACGGAGCCGCCCCCCGCAGAGCCGAGTGTGCCAGGGCGGCACAGCGGGACCAACGGCCGGACCGCGGGCGGGTTCGAGGACTCCGAAGCCGCGGGCATATGAGACGCAGCCGGAGCACCTCCCGCGAGAGGAGGTCATGCGGAAGCGAGGGAGGTTGGGGGCATGAGCGGCGGAGGTTCCTTGCACGATGGAGGCGCGGGCGTATGGATTGCAGAGCAGGAGCAGAGCGCGAACGCGAGGAGAGGGGCAATCCGTGCGGACGCGGGGACGGGGGCGCCACCGGGGCTCATCTCACGTTCCCCACGACGATCGGTCTTGCGGGGGCGACGCTGCGCTCGGACTCCTCGAACGCGAGACGGGCATGGGCTTCCGGGATTGTGACTCTTCCCGACAGCTCGAAGCGGATGGGGATCTCCATCACGTGAGGGAGGTTGCTGGCGTTGGCCTTCCATCGGAGGAACAGCAATCCGGGCATGGTGCGGGCCTCGGGCACGGTGCCCGCCACGCGCACTCCCGGTGGCAGCGGGATTCTCGCATCCACCGTGGTTTCCCTTCCAAGGGAGTGTCTCATCACCACGCGCAGGGTCGCGGGCTTGCCCACCTGCGGAGTGTCGGGCCACACCACCTCCAGCCCCACCGGACTCGTCCCACCGTAGGGCGGTCGCGACCAGGGACGCAGCTCCTTGCGTCCCACGCGCGCCATCACCGCCGGACCATCGACCCAGATCTTGAGGTGCTTGTCGGACTCCCTCATGGGCAGTGACACCGACGCTCCGGGCTTCAGCGTCCAGGTCACTTTCACGCCGCCGCCTTCTACCGCGACCCTGCTCTCGGCCGCTGGTTCGTCGGGAGAGGCGAGGAACGCTCGCAGCGCCGCCAGGGTCGCGAGGGAGCTGCCATATCCACCGTAGGTGTCGCGCTGCGCCTCGAGCCACCCGAGCAGGCGATCGATGGGGGCCTGGCTCTTGTTACCGAGGGTGGCCGAGCGGGCGAGGGCCGCGTAGACCAGTGCACGTGCGCTTCGATCGGAGGCGAGCTTGCCTTCGAGGGCGACGAGTCCCGAGGGGCGCAGGCGAACGGTCTCCCGAAGACGATCCGCAATGGCTGCGGTCATGTGGGAGCGGTGGGGGCGTTCCGCGAGCGCGACGATCGCGCGCGCCAGAGAGACGGGGTCGCCTGCGCGGACTGCGTTGTCCACGGTCGTCGTCACGAAGGTATCCCAGCAGGCCTTGACGGCGCCGCCCACGGGAGCGGGTTCGGACTCGAGCAGGTCGAGGCCCGTGACGAGCGTGGGAGTTCCCTGGGGCGGACACTCGCGCGGCTTGGGCAGGCTGAGCTCCTCCAGAATCGAGCTGTCTACCTGCATCCTCGATTGCACGTCGGACCAGCTCCCCTTGGCCGTGTCGATCCGATCGTAGGCCCGGACTCGACCGGAGGCTCTCCTGGCGGCGGCAATCGCGCGCTCGGCCACCGGGTCCTTCTGTCCGCCTCGGGTGAGCGCCCAGCGATACAGGCGCATCGCGGCTTCCAGCGAGTGCGCTGCGCCTTCGGGGGTCTTCTGGCGATCCGGATCGAGCGCGCCCAGGGCTGCCAGGATCGACGGCGCGTGGCCGCGTTCGAGCAGGACCATGGAGGAGGGATAGGAGGCCCCCTTGGCAGGCAAGGACAGCTCGGTTTCTCCTTCGACCCAATAGGTATCGACCCACTCGGTGACTTCTCCGGCGGGGCGAACCTGCCAGACGACCTGGGTGGTGTCGGAGCCTGCAGGCCCGCCGCTCACACTCGCACGCAGCGAGGCCTCGCCCGCAGAAGGCGCGCGGAGCCGCACCGTCGTGTGCGCTGCCCCCTGCGCCGGGATGTCCACCACGCGCGTCGCGTCCGCAGCATTCGCCAGCTGCGCCACTCCGGAGGGAGCGAACCCTACCGAAGCACGCACGGCGGTTGCCGTCCGGTTCCGCAACGACACGGCGACGTCGATCTCGTCCCCCGCGACCCAGGAGAGCCCCGGCTCGATCCTCGCCGACACCGGGAGGCTCACCGGCACCTCGACTTCGGTCACGGCCGGCCGACCGCGGTCGGGAATCCCGACGAGCGCGACACCCCATGTCGTCTCGGTCTTGCCCAGCGGGATCACCAGCCGCAGGT
Organism: uncultured Polyangiaceae bacterium; assembly: GCA_964393505.1. Classification (GTDB taxonomy): domain Bacteria; phylum Myxococcota_A; class Polyangia; order Polyangiales; family Polyangiaceae; genus JACRCQ01. Next base: position 45,728 of record CAYMUE010000022.1, on the reverse strand, counting down.
GTCCGCGCGAGTCGGTCCTGGCGGGCGGGAGCCACGCGGTTTCACCGTCTCCACCGACGGTGGTCGCGCCCATCCTCACCTGCGGAGGCTTCGTTCGATGGCTCCCCCCGAGCCGTCCGTGCCCGGAGCCGAACCCCTCTCCCGTGCCGGTGCCGAGCCCCAAATGCGTCCCGGTGAACTCCTGCAGGAGCCGATCCCACGCCAACACCGTCTCTTCGGAGACCTGCATGTCGAGCCGGGCATCCACGATCCGATCCTCGCTCATCGCCTCGGCGTAGGGGCTGTTCTGACGCAACACCCGATCGAACGGACTGCGCACGTCGTCACCCGTGCCCGCCTTGCCGTCAGGCCCCGGAGACTGTAGCGCCCACCCCGACAGCATGAGAAACGGCAGGTTGCCGTCGTGCCCGCCCTTCACGAACTGAAGGCTCCCACCCCACGGATCGAGCAGGTCACCGGTGGACAGCTGTCCCTCGCGCACAAGTCTCCGCAGCACTGCGGGCGGGTCGCGCAGGGCCGGCTCGTCGGGATCCACGTAGTGCTCGCGCACCCATGTGCGCACCTTCGCCATCGCTCGCAGCAGCTTGAGGCGCGTCACGCGGCGTGCCACGTTGTCGAAGGTCACCTGACGATCGATTCCCACCGCATCGGCCAGCGTCAGAGGCTCTCCGCCGGGCGTCACCGGCTTCTCATCCATCGCGTCGGTCACAAGTGAGAAGAGCTCCGGGTGGAACGTCCATCCGTGGGGCCCCTTCACACGTGCATCGCGCAGCCGTTCTGGCGAATCGGAGGATTCGAGCACTGCCCCCTCCAGCGATCGCACGATGGAGGAAAACGCCTTGTTCAGGGAGGATTCCACGTCTCCTGCCGGATCTACGAAGGTCTCGTCCAACGACGAGCTCTGGCTCACGTAGGCACGTCGCACGGGGTCGAGCTTCGCATCGCCGGAGAGGAACTTGTCGCATTCGGAATCGACGACACCAGCGGTTCGGCAGAGCTCTCGCCGCGTGTCGAGTCGGTAGAGCATGTACGAGCTGCCGCCGCCTCGGGTGTCGTACACCAACGCCGCGACGGTTCCGGGCACGCCGTTGCCCTTGCCGTCGGTCAGGTCCACGTCGAGCTCGATCTGCCCGCCAGGAGCTGGCCTCCCGCCGGCGACCTTCGCCGTCAGCATCGGAAGCTCCCGCGGCAACACGAGCAGGGCGCCGTCGGCCACCAGCGCCTTGCCGTCGGTCCTCGGCGATATCGCCCGCAGCCGCAACTCCCCCCACGCTCCTTCGGGGATCTGCAGATCCCCCCCCGACTCGCCATCGGGAATCCACGCGGTGGTCCAAAGCCCCTTCGAGCGATCGGTGCCGGACACGGACCAGGCCACGCGGCCGCCGCCGGGCATGCGCACCCGGACCCTGTCCCCGGCCCTCGCCATGGGCGGATCCACCAACAGCAGCGCCTTGGCCTCGCGATTCACTCTCACGCACGATTCGAACGGATCCTTGCGATCTCCGAACGCCGGATTGATTCCCACCGGAGTGACCGTCACGCGAGCGGCGACTTCCGAGGAGCAGGGGCCGGCGGTTCGGAAGTTGCCAAGATCGGCCGGTGTCTTCCACGAAACCTCCGCAACTCCATTCGCGTCGGTCTGCACCTCCGACTTGAGCCGATCGCCCTGCACGAGAAACGTCCCCTGCACGGGCTTGTCGTGGCCGTCCGTCGCCTGCAAGACGAGCTTCTGCTCCAACCCGGGCACGAGCGAGTTGGACTGGGTGAGGAGCCGGACGGTGGGCACCGCGGGGCCAATCTCCAGCTCTCCGGTGGACTCGATCTCCTGACCGTCCAGAGTGGCTCGTGCCACGACTTGCACCAGCGTCTTGACGAGCGGAGACACCGTGGAGGGAGTCTGGAACGTTCCGGAGGCGACGCCGTCGGTGTTGGTGGTGACTCTCGACCACTGCGACAACTCCTTCGGCGGCCGGGTGCTTTTGAGTCCAACCCACGTGTGAACGACTTGATTGGAGACCTCGGTGCCAGCCGCATCGCGCACGCGCAGGTACCAGTCGGACCGCGAGCCAGCGAGGGCATAGATGCCGCGCCACCACGCCTTGACCTCCGGCTTGCCGGGAGTCTCGAGCCGCGGACTCAACTGGATGTAGGCTCCGGTCCACCCCTTCTTCGCGGCGCCAGCCACGCGGGCCTCGAGCTTCCACGACCACGACGGCTCTTCGACCCCCGGAATGCGCACGCGCCCGACCGCGGTGCCAGCGTTGTCCGTGACCAGCGGAACCATGGCGCAGTCCACGCCGCCTTCGACCAGCGCCAGCTCCACCCGCGCACCGGGCACCGGCTGCTGCGTGTTGCGATTGCGCACCATCACCCAGGCCGGGATCTCCGTCCCCGGCACGACCCGCGCGTCGGGAACGACCACGCTGAGCTCGTAGGGACGAGAACGCACGACCTTCAGCACGCGAGTGCGCTGGTGCGCCCCGGAGCGGAGCCCGACCAGCAGACGCAGCTCGCCGTGATCGCCATCGGGCGTCGGCAGCTCCAGGTGCACGCGGCCCGAGACGTCCGCCGTGGCCTGCACCGGCGGCGGCGGCGGAGCCGCGCCCTTCAACGCAGGCGAGTCGGGATCCCACGCGGCCTCGACCGTGGCGCCTCCAAGCGCAACGAGTGTGCTGGCCGTCGGGAATCCATAGACCATCGCTTGGATGGGAAACACGCTCCCGGGAGGCGCTTCCGAGGGAACCTGCAGGAACGCGTCGAGCCCTCGGGCAGCCGGATCCTTCCCGTCCGGAGCCGCTTCGCTCGTAGCGGCGGACAAGGCCAACAGCACCAGGGGCACCCAACCGATCCTGCGTCCACGCATGCCGAGCAGTTCAACGCAAATCCCCGTTGAGGTAAACCCCCACGCCCCACCCTTGCCCCCACGCCCCGGGCGCGCCATCGTGCCGTCCGAGCATGCCCATCGAGGTCGCGTTTCTGCACGTCCCACGCTGGTCCGCGGAGCGCCGCGAGATCATGGTCATGCCCCTCGGACTGCCCGCCCTCGCCAACCTCCTCGCCGACCGCGGCCGATCCTGCGCCATCCTGCACCTCGGCCTCGAGCGCGAAGCCGACCCCTCGTTCTCCCTGACCGCGTGGCTGCAACACCACCAGCCCCGCATCGTCTGCCTCTCGCTGCACTGGCACCCGCAAACCCGCGCCGTGATCGACACCGCCGAGCGCGTCCGCACCGCCCTCCCCGATTCCCGCATCCTCGTAGGCGGCCTCACCGCCAGCGTGTTCGCGCGCGAGCTCGCCGAGTCCGTTCGCTGCATCGACGGCGTCGTACGCGGAGACGGGGAGGTCCCGTTGATCGAGGCGGTCCGTGTTGCGATCGACGGCCACGGCTCCTGGGAGCGGGTGCCCAATCTGGTGTGGCGCGATGCCCGCGGCGTCGTACGCGACAACGGTCTCACGTGGGCGTTGGACGCGGGCTTCAGCGCATCGCTGCGGCACGGCGATCTGCAGCTTCTGCAGCACCTGGACAGGTATCTCGCGCGACCCCTGTATGCGGACTTCAGCGAAGGGTCCGCGGACGCGCAAGGCTACGCGGGCGCGGCGTACCTGAACGCGGGGCGCGGCTGCACTGCCTCCTGCGCTTCGTGCGGTGGTGCCTCGCAATCACAGCGCGACATTTGCCGACGCACCGGGCTGCTGCTGTACCCGATCGACAAGCTCGTGCGCGACGTCCGCGAGGCGGCGCACCACGGCGCGACCACCCTGCGTGTCTCGTTCGATCCGCCGGCCGCGCGGGCGCACAACACGCGGTGGTTCGATGCCATCGACGCGCAGCGATGGCGGCCGCGCCTGGTCTACGACTGCTGGTATCTTCCCACGATCCCGTTGCTCGATCGGATGGCGCGCACATTTGCGCCGGGATCGCTCGTGGTGCTCTCGCCGGAGTGCGGCAGCGAGCGGCTGCGCCAGCGAATCCGCGGCCTGCCGTTCCGCAATGCCAGCCTGCTTCGAGCCGTGCGTGCGGCGGAAGCCCGAGGGCTTCGGGTCCACTGCTTCTTCTCCGCGGGGCTGCCCGGAGAGACTCCCGACGATCTCGACGAAACGGCGCGCCTCATCCAGCGCATTCACGAGGAGACCTCCGCCGCGGTTTCGGTCTGCCCCATGTTCCTCGACCCCGGAAGCCCCGTATTCCGCGAACCCGAGAGATGGGGAGTCCGACTCGTGAGGAAGACGCTGGGCGACTTCTACGATTCAAAGGGAATCCCCGAAGGCCCCGGATACGAGACCGATCACTTCGACGAGCGCGGGATTCTCGAGGCCTGCAGGCGCCTGCTCACCGTGGCCGCGGGGGCCTGGCGCGGAAGGGCTCCGGTGGAATCCGGCGACGGTTCTTCTTCGCGCGCACGCGCGCTGCTGGTGGGCTGGTTCCGCAGCGTCGTGCCCGAAGGCCACGACGGGCCCTTCGGTGGGCAGGGGGGCTTCGTGGATGCCCTGGGTCCCGTGCCCTACAGTCTCGCAAACGCGTGTCTGCAGGCGTACGCGCAGGCCGATCCGGAGGTCACGCGACGCTGGGAGCTCGAGCGGCTCGATCTTGCGGAACCCCTCGAGCTCGAAGACGACCGGGAGGAGGTCGAGGCGACGGCCGAAGACGTGGAGAGGATCGTCGCGCGCGCGCCGCACGTGGTGGCGTTCTCGGGATACTGCTGGAACCTCGATGCGATTCGCCAGGCCTCGCGAGCGCTCAAGGAGCGGATCGCCGGAGCTCGAATCGTACTCGGCGGGCGTGTGACCTTGGGCGCCCCGGAATCGCTGCTCCGCGAGCTGCCCGACGTCGATGTGCTGGTGCTGGGCGAAGGGGAGATTCCCTTCCGCGAGCTGCTTCGAAGGGACTTTGATGGACTCGAGAGCTGTCCCGGAGTCGTCTTTCGGGAGGGCAACGAGATCGTGCGCGGGGCCCCACCGGCCTCCGTCGGCGCGCTCGACGAGATACCGTCTCCCTACCTCGCGGGGCTGCTCGCTCCTCCGCTGCACGCGATGATGCTGGAGCTGTCGCGCGGGTGTCTGCACGGCTGCGGGTATTGCACCTGGAACGCCGACAAGCGTCTTCGCTTCGCCGGCCCGGAGCGCGTCGAGGAGGTCATTCGATGGGCGAAGGCCCGCGGACACCGGCACATCACGCTCACCGATTCAGCCGTCAACTACGACACCGAGGCCCTTGCGCTCACGGTCGACGCGATCCGTCGGGCGGATCCGGAGGGCGACGTTCGATTCACGTACAACCTTCGCCACGATCGGATCGACGCGGCGCAGCTCGAGCTGCTCTCGCGGCTTCCGACGCACATGGTGCTGTGCGGGGTGGAGACCCTGGCGGAAGGGGGCATGGAGGGGCTGGAGCGTGAGACGGTCGATGCGGTCGCGCTGCGGGCGACGCTGCGCGAGATCGCGCGCGTGACGCGTCCGCCCGTGGCGAGCATCGTGCTCGGGCTGCCGCACGATACCGAGGAGGGGTTCCGCCGGACGTTGGATACGTTGCTTTCGTGGTGCGAGCCGGTCGGCAGCGATCCTCCGGCGGTAGGCGCGGTGCTGGTGTCGCTGCTGCAGGTCTATCGGGGCTCGGGGTTGTGGGAGCGGGCGGGGGAGCTCGGGATTCGCTACAGCGAAAAGGGGATTCCGTACTTGATCGAGAGCCCGGCGTGGTCCCGGGAGGCGCTCGCCCGCTGCAAGAGCCTGCTGATCGAGCGGATGGGCGAGGAGCCGGACCGGCTCAAGGCGGCGGAGGCGATTGCGCTGTCGAGCGTGTACGGCGGAGCGGATCCGTGGCTGACGCGTGGGCGTGTGGGGCGGCTCTTGAGCCCGTGGGAGCGGGGCGAGACGCGGGAGGGGTGGACACTGGAGAAGATCGGGATGATGCGCGACACCGGGAGGGGATTCTTGGTGCGATTCGCGTGGAAGGGGGGCGGAGGCGTTCGAATCCGGATGAGGCGCAGAGCGGCGGGCGACGACGCTCGTCGCTCGACACGATTCTACACGCTGGATGCCTCGCCGACTCGCGGCCCGATGGCGCCGGTGGAGGACGTGAAGAGGCTGGTGCGGCTCGTGTTCACGATCATCCGTCGCAACGAGGAGGCGATAGTGGGCGCTACCCCCGAGATGGAATTCTGATCCATGTCGGGCTCTGCGTGAAGCTTGGGAAGCTGATCGACGACCTCGCCGACGAATGCGAAGGGCTCGATGGCACGAGACGAACACTGCGCCATTGGACGTCTGGACCGCAGAGTCAGGTGCGACGGCAGCGACGCAACCGGGCAAGGACCACAGCAACGAGCGTTGCGAGCAGCGGCGACGGGCTGCGGCGCGAGGGCGTGCTGCACCCACAGCCGACGTCGCTCGACTCCTCGGCGGGCGACTGCGACCCAGCCGCATCGGACACACCACCTTCCGGCTGGGCCGTGGCGTCGGAAGAGATACTCGCGTCCGAGGGCGTCCCCACCCCGCCATCCCCGGGGTTGGACGTGCAGCCGTCGATCTCGTCATGGGCACAGGAGCACGACCCGACGACGCACCTGTCGTGCGTGCAGAGGTCGTCGTCGGCGCAATCCGTATCCGCCGAACACCCCATCGGAGCCGGCTCATTCACGCAGGTGCCAGTTGACGAATCGCATGTATCGGTCGTGCAAGCGTTCGTGTCGGCGCAGTCTGAGTCCTTGGCGCAGCATGCAGGGAGCGCCTCGTGCTGACAGACATTCGCATCACACGAGTCCTCCGTGCATGCGCTCCCGTCATCGCACTGCGACGCGTCCCTGCAGCAACCGGTGACCGTGGAGTGCTGACAGGCCTGGCCCGAACAAGAGTCCGCGGTGCACGGATCCCCGTCGTCGCACTGTGCGGCGCTCTGGCAGCAACCGGCTGCGGGGGTGTTGACGCAGACTCCCTGCTGGCAGTCGTCCGTCGTGCACGGGTTGTTGTCGTTGCATGAGGCGGCCGAGGAGCAGGCGCTCACGAGCTTGCGGACGACGAAGGCGTTGAATAGGGACCCCGTCTGATCCGCGGGGTCGTAGGAGCCGGGGGTGCCTACGGGCTGGGCGGGCGCGAGGCCGAGCTGCGGAATGGACACGGGGGAGCCCTGGAAGGTGCCGGTCACGACTGGAGATCCGAAGTAGTCCTGGGCGTTGCGGATCTCGAACGCATCGCCTACCGACAGCACGCTCGAGAGGTCCACGGGCTGTGAAGGGGCCTTCCCCCAGTTGTACACCACCACGTGTGCGCGGCCGGGTTCGTACTTGTTCGGCCGGACGAAGATCCTCGGCACGGTGGGCGTGGTCTTCAGATAGGTGTTGTTCGGGAATGTCTGGGTGTCCACGCCGGTCACCGTGCAGAGCGTATTGCCCGTCATGCCGATCGACGACCAGGGCGAGGCGAACTTCAGGGCGCCGATGAAGTAGTTGTTCTGGAGGGTGACCTCCCCGTTGGGGACGCTGTAGCCGAGCTGCACGCTGCGGGTGTCGCCTCCGATGGCCCAGGGCCAGGTTCTCGCGCAGGGAGATCCTGTCCGCCGGCTTCAGACCGCCGATCAGGCAATCGTCCTTGTGGCCGCTGACCGACGAAATCACGCCCGCGTTGAACCAGACGTTGCCGATGATATCGTAGCCCTCGATCGCCCCGTTCTCCGTGTACACGTGGATGCCGAAGGAGTACCCCCCAAAAACGATGTTGTCCGCGATGGTCTTCGTGCCCGCGGAGTTCTGCGTGTAGATTCCGTGACCGTGTCCGCGATCGCTGTCATCGAAGCCGTTGTGATAGACGAGACACCCGTAGATCTCCGAGTTCTGGGCGGACGACCAGAAGCCGTTGCTGCCCAGATCATGGATGACGAGATTGACGAGCTTGAGGTTCGAGCCGAAGACGTCGATTCCCCCGGGGCGGTCGCCCCAACGGTCCGGCTCGGTGTTGGTGATCTCGAAGTCGCGGTAAATCGTCCACGCGCCGTTGAACTCGAAAGTCGAGCTCGCGCCGGTCTTGCCGTCGATTCTCGCCCACTCTCCGGGCGCGCTCCTCACGACGATGGGGTGGGTCTGGGTGCCCGTGAGCTGGCTCACGAAGCTCCCGGCGTAGTCGCCCCCGTGAAGCCACAGGACATCCCCGGGCGCGACGCTGGGGTAGGAAAGCGCGGTCGCGAGATCCCACGGCTTCGACGACGAGCCGTCCCCCGAAGCCGTTCCGGTCGGGCTCACGTGCAACTCCTTGGCCTCTGCTGCCGCGGCGAGCAGACAGCCCGAGAGAAGACAAGCTCCAATGACGCGGTGGTTCATGGGAGGCCCCTTGTACGAGATAGAATCGGGCGCGCGAGCGTCGATCGAACCCGACCGATCCCCGCAAGCAGAAGCAGGGCCAGTATCCACGAGCCCCCGCCGGAAGAACGGGCGCCGAGATGGCATCCGCATCCGCTGGATTCGAGCGCGCCTCTGGAATCGGAAGAAGCACCGCTCGGTGCCCCGGCCCCGCCGCCCGGCGTGCTGCTGTCGCTTCCGCCGGACACCGCGCCGCTGTCGCTGCCACCACCACCACCGGCGCCGGCGCTGCCGCTGTCACTCACACCGCCCTCTGTGCCGCCCGGTTCACCGCCATCACCGGGGAAGTCGCCCCAGAGCGCGACATCGGAGAACACCTTCGTCACCATGCCACTGGTCGCCAGCGACGCCACGAACACTCGATTCGTGTCAACGAAGGCGCCGTCGGTGCCGATGTAGTCCCATGGGTAGCCATCCGCGATCCCTGCCTTCGGCTCGATGCTCGTCGGCGTCACCCGCAGGAGCGACAGACCCGTCGGGAGCATGGGTTGAACGACGGCGGCGGAGCCCTTGTCATCGCGCACGATCGATTCCGACTCTCGCACGATCGACTCGAGCGATGTATTCGTCGCGGTGACGGCACCGTCGGGGGCCACGAGGTATCCGAAGCCACCGCCCGCATTACGGAAGGTTCCGCGAATCAGAAAGCGGTCGATCGCCGCGATGTACTTCACGCTGTAGTGGTAGTATTCGACGTTGGTCTCGAGCTTCTTGGGGCTCACGACGAGCGCACCCGCTTCCGGGTCGAGGACGGCGACCATCAAGTCGGAATACAGCTCACCGTCCACGTAGCGCTGCCAGACGAGACAGGCACGGGTGGCGGCCCCCGCTACGATGGGCCACCAGTCCCGCGTGGCTTCGCCCACGGCGACATTCACCGTCGCTTGATGTTCGCCGGAAGAGCCGTAGATCGCCGCGATGACGTCATCGCCCGTTCCAAGGTCGTCGACGCCGCCTCCGTCCACCCATCCGTCGGAGTAATGGACGACGAAGCGATTCCCGACAGCGGCGACATGTCCGGAGTGGCCGCCATCGGACGCCATTTGGGGGTAGGCCAGGACCGGCTCGAGGTTGACGTCGTAGACCCCGTAGCGCTGGCAGACCTCGTTGGCGGTGTTCCAGCCGTCCTCCATCGTAATCATAATGCGACCATCCTGGCTGATCGCGGCGCTCGCAGGCTCCTGCGCTTCGGACTCCGAGATGATGGCGGGTGCCGAGCTCGCGTCGAGGCTGGCGTTCGAGGGATCCACGCGCGCGTGATAGACGTCGTGCGTCCAGTTCCCGTCGGGCTCGATGGGGGGATTGCCGGCGCTCGACCAGACCACCTCATAGGCGCCGCCCGGCAGCTTCAAGAAGCTGATGCCATGCTGCCAGGCGCGGTGGTCCTCCTGCGCGCTCGCCGTCGAAGTCGCTGCGAGCACCGCGAGCAGCGCTCCTGCTCGCAGCCAGGACAAGCTCGGGCGGGTGATCTCGTTCTTCCCCCTCATCATGTCGAACTTCAGGGAACCGTCGTTTGCGCGCGTCAACCCGACGCGGGCGTGAGTGTCGCGCGCCGGTGCATCGATTGCAACTCAAACGCCAGCGGCGTGGACCGCCCTGGGGGGGGGAACTTGGACGTCGAACCGATCGACTTCAGGAACCATCACGGGGCTCGACGGCGAGCACCGAACCTGATTCGATCCCGTCGCCTCATGTGCTTGAATGGGGTCAGCGTCGGTGGCTGAAAACCCGGATAGAGACGGTTGAAGATGAGATGCCCGAATTGCTCGAGTACCATGCAGGAGGGACGGCTTCGATTCCACGAGAGCAAGGGACTGCTCGGACCTCGTGATGCGATCGGTCAGTTCGTGTTCGTTCCCGACGACGGCGACGACTTCGTGCTGAATCTGGCTTCCGTCTCGTACTTCTGTCGTTCCTGCGAGACGCTCGTGGCGCCCGGCATGCACGAGGGGTTGAAGTGCTTCGAGTGTCATGCCGACATCGACGAAGGAGCCGAGGCCTGCCCGCGTTGCGGATGGACTTGGAGGTAGCGGGGAGAGCGCTCTCTCTCGCCACGCGTCTTCCTCGGGCTGGTGTCCACGCACCGCCAGGCACTGCGTCTCGCCGGCCTCGCGTGTCATCCGCGTCGATCCATGCTACCCACGAGATCAGGATCCATTGGAACCCGCCATGACTGCCGGACTGACCATCGTACGCTGGGTCTGCGTAGCGGCAGCAGCCATCGTGGGCGCCATCGTTCTCGCGGTGCTCGGGCTCATCGCGGGGGCGATGTTCGGCGGCAACTTCTGCAACACCTGCGAGTTCAATGGGCTCCGGGGCTACGAGGCGACGGGGCAACTCGGCTTCCTGCTCGGAGCTTTCGCTGGCGCCGCGCTGTCCGGCTGGGTTGCTGCCGTTCTACTGAGGAAGCGATGAGCTCGGCGCGCGCATGCTACCGAATGCCAGGACCGAGCCTGCTTGGGCAGAGTCGCTCTCGCCCTTCGGACCAAGCCATCGAGACCGACGACGCCGCAACGGGGTGCCTGGACTGACCCGGAACTGCCGGAACCGGCGTGGTGCGCACGTCGCTCACGACATTCGTGCACCCATTGCACAGCGCGTGAGCCCCGCTGCAGTAATCTCCCGCTGAAACCGTCGATCCGACGCAGACCCGCATGGCATCGTTCTTCCAAGGAACGGGGACCGGTCCCGATCCCCTGCACCTGCGAGGTCTCGAATGAAGCGCTCTTTCACGCTGGCAACCCTGAGCTGGCTCGCCGTCGTTCCGCTGACGTTGAGCGCATGCTCCGGCGGCGATGACTCCCCGGACTTCCCACCGGGGCAGGACGCGGCGGTGGACACCGCGCCGGACGCGGCGCCGGAGGCGGCGACCTGCGCCTCCCCGAAGAAGGTGTGCTCCGGCGTGTGCGTGGACCCGCAGAGTGATGCGAAGCACTGCGGAGCGTGCAGCACCGCCTGCAAGACCGGCGAGGCGTGCGTGGCGGGCAAGTGCGCGTTGCAGTGCCCCAGCGGCCAGCAGGTCTGCGACGGCAACTGCGTGGATCTGCAGAAGGACCACGAGCATTGTGGCGGATGCGCCAAGGCATGCAAGGACACGGAGCTCTGCTCGGCGGGCAAGTGCGCCGCCGACTGCCAGGTCGGACAGACCGCGTGCGACGGGACCTGCACGAACACGAAGACCGACGTCCACAACTGCGGCGCGTGCGGCACCGAGTGCCCCGCGGGGCAGTTGTGCAGCAACGGTGCCTGCGCGGTCTCCTGCCAGCAGGGACTCACCGAGTGCGCGGGACTGTGCGTCAATCTGCAGACCGATCCCGGCAACTGCGGCGACTGCGGCACCGCGTGTTCCGAGGGGCAGAAGTGCTCGGACGCGACGTGCGCCATCAGTTGCCAGAGCGGGCTCACCGAGTGCCTCGGCCTGTGCGTGAACACGCAGTCGAACAACGCCCACTGCGGCGGTTGCGACCAGCCTTGTGAAGCAGGCCAGCTCTGCAGCAACGGAACGTGTCAGATCTCGTGCCAGCAGGGATTGACCGAGTGCGACGGGCTGTGCGTGAATCTGCAGACCGACCTCGCGCACTGCGGAGACTGCACGACGACGTGTGCCGCGGGGCAGGCGTGCGCGAACGGGAGCTGCCAGCTCAGCTGCCAGCAAGGGCTCACGGAGTGCGCTGGAACGTGCGTGAACACGCTGGCGGACGACGCCAACTGCGGAGGGTGCGGGAAGGCGTGCGCCCCCGGGCAGCT
>CAYMUE010000022.1:7283-33536 GCA_964393505.1 uncultured Polyangiaceae bacterium | reverse complement strand
TCCTGCCAGCAGGGGCTGACCAACTGCCAGGGTGTCTGCTCCAACACCAAGACCGACAGCGCGAACTGCGGAGCGTGCGGTGCCGCGTGTCCCGCGGGACAGAAGTGCTCCGACGGAACGTGCGCGGTCAGTTGCCAGAGCGGGCTGGTGGAGTGCAACGGCACGTGTGTGAGCACGCTCACGAACAACGCCCACTGCGGCGGCTGCGGGAACGTGTGCGGCGCGGGCCAGGTCTGCTCGAACGGCGCCTGTGCGCTGAGCTGCCAGCAGGGGCTGCAGGAGTGTTCCGGACTGTGCGTGAACACCAGAACCGACAATGCCAACTGCGGAGGCTGCGCGACGGCGTGCAAGCCGGGGGAGCTGTGCTCGGACGGCGACTGCGCACTGAGCTGTCAGACCGGACTGACGCAGTGCGGGGCGCTGTGCGTGAACGCGCTGACCGACAACAGCCACTGCGGCGCGTGCGACGCAGCGTGCGCTTCCGGACAGCTCTGCTCCAACGGCGCGTGCGCTCTGAGCTGCCAGCAGGGGCTCTACGAGTGCAACGGTCTGTGCGTGAACCTCAAGTCGGACATCTCGAACTGCGGCGTCTGCGGCAAGAAGTGCGCTGCCGGAGAAGTCTGCTCCGACGGCGCCTGCGCCCTGAGCTGCCAGAGTGGGCTGACCCAGTGCAACGACACGTGCGTCAACACGCTCACCGACATGGCGAACTGCGGCGGCTGCGCGAAGCCGTGCCCCGCGGGATACGCGTGCGTCGCGGGCGCGTGCGATCTGAGCTGCCAGCAGGGACTCACCGAGTGCGGTGGGCAGTGCGTGAACACCGACACCGACAACGCCCATTGCGGAGGTTGCTCCAAGCCGTGTGCTGCGGGCCAGGTGTGCAATAACGCAGCGTGCTCGCTCAGCTGCCAGCAGGGACTGACCAACTGCAGCGGCAAGTGCGTGAACCAGCTCACGGACAACGCGAACTGCGGCGGGTGTGGTGTCGCGTGCGATGCCGGGAAGGTGTGCTCGAACGGGAGCTGCCAGCTCACGTGCCAGCAGGGGCTCCAGGCGTGCAGCGGCACCTGCGTCAACACGCAGACAGACCTGCAGAACTGCGGAGCATGCGGCGCGAAGTGCCTGGCCGGACAGGTGTGCTCGAACGGCGCGTGCGCCGTGAGCTGCCAGGCCGGACTCGACCTGTGCAACGGGGTGTGCGCCAACTTCAAGACGGACAACGCCAACTGCGGCGCTTGCGGCGCGGTGTGCGGGAGCGGGACGGTATGCTCTGACGGGGTCTGCTCCCTGAGCTGTCAGAGCGGCCTGACGAACTGCGGCGGAGTCTGCGCGAACCTGCAGACCGACAACGGGCACTGCGGCACGTGCGTCAAGTCCTGCGTGGCCGGACAGGTCTGCTCGTCGGGAAGCTGCGCGCTGAGCTGCCAGCAGGAGCTCACGCCGTGCTCGGGATTGTGCGTCAACACCAAGACCGATCTCGCGAACTGCGGCGCATGCGGCCACGCCTGCGCACCGGGACAGGTATGCTCGGACGGTGTCTGCGCGGTGAGCTGCCAGAGCGGGCTGACGAACTGCTCGGGCCTGTGCGTGAATCTGCAGACCGACTTCAGCCACTGTGGAGGCTGCACGACCTCGTGCATCGCTGGGCAGATCTGCTCGGGCGCCGCATGCACGCTAAGCTGCCAGGCCGGGCTTCAGGAATGCGCGGGCAAGTGCACGAACCTGCAGAGCGACAACGCGAACTGTGGGACCTGCGGCACTGTCTGCGCCGCGGGCACGGCGTGTGTCGGAAGCACCTGCCAGGTCTCCTGCGAGAGCGGCCTGGTGGACTGCAATGGCGGCTGCGTGAACCTGCAGACCGACGATTTGAACTGCGGGGCATGCGGAAACGCCTGTGCGGTGGGGCAGTCGTGCGTATTGGGGCAGTGCAAGCTCGTGTGCGCCGGAGGAACGACGGAGTGCAACGGCGCCTGCTACAACCTGCAGATGAATCCGGAGCACTGCGGCTCTTGCACGACCGTGTGCCCGGCCGGGCAGGTCTGCCAGAACGGCTCGTGCAAGCTGGAGTGCGTCGGCGGGCTGACGGACTGCGGCGGCGCGTGCACCAACACGCTGTGGGATCCGGCCCACTGCGGGAACTGCACGACCGCCTGCCCGAGCGCGCCGAACGCTACGTCGGTGTGTGCGAGTGGGAGCTGCACGTTTGCCTGCAACAGCGGGCGCGGCAACTGCAACTGGGATCCCGTGGACGGCTGCGAGACGGACCTCGGCGGCAGCGCGCTGCATTGCGGCCAGTGCGGGCACGCATGTCCGACGCCTGCTCATGCCGCGGCAGCTTGCACGAACGGCACCTGCGGGATGGGAACGTGTGACGGCGGGTGGGGGGACTGCGACCTCGACGCCTTGAACGGGTGCGAAGCGGATCTCGAGAACGACGCCAACAACTGCGGTGCGTGCGGGAACGTGTGTCCATACGGGTGTGTGGATGGCTCTTGCGCCCCGACGTGGAAGCTCATGGGCACCAAGGCCGCCCAGGTGATGTTCGGAAGCTGTGCTCACACGATGACAATGACGATCACCTGCACATCGGCCGACCTGGGCCTTGAGGTCCGAGTGTATAATCACAGCAACGTCGAGTTGAAAGACGGTCCGGCCGATACGGGCTTTGCTCAGGGAATGTCCGCGATTGTCAACGGACCGAGCATGTCACTCACTGGAAGGAAGGGCTGTGGAGGCGACAACCTGCAAACCCAAACCGTAACGTACTACGTCTGCGGCTACTGATCGCGGGGGCCCGCCCCGTCCCTCTTTCGCACGATCGCGCGCACCTCGCCGTGCATCCCGTACACGCGGTCATGCTCCTCCCGGTACGGCCCTCCGCACAGGATGAATCCCACGCAGTCACGACAGACAGGCAGCCTCGCCTTCTCGCGACGCAGACGCTGCATCAGCCACGGCGGTGATGGCGTGATCGCCCCGGGCCGGTCCGGCAACAGGCAGAGCGGTATCCCCTGCACGCTGACCCGCCTCGAGACGTCGAGCGCCCCCGCTACTCGATCCTTCGCCTCGGCCCAGGGCACCACCTTCCCCTCCCGCGCGGCGCGCGAGGCGGGCTCCGGATAGGCGAGGTGGATCGCGGCCGGATTCATGCGCAGCGCAACCCCGACCGCGGCCGGAAGCACGTCGATGTTGCTGCGGGTCACCGGGATCGAGACGTCGATCCGACGGATGCCCTCCTTCTGCGCGCGCGATACCCCTGCAATCATTCTGGCGAACGCGCCCTTGCGCCCCGCGACGGCATCGTGCACCGCGGCGCTGCCGCCCATCACTTCGACCACGAGCCCGTTCACCCCCGCCTGCACGAGGCGGCGCGTCAGCGCAGCGTCGGCCAGCGCATGGCCGTGGGTGACCAGCGTGATGCGCTCGAATCCAAGCTCCTTCCCCAGTGCGACGACTCCGGGCAGGTCCTCGCGCAGGGTGGGCTCCCCTCCCCCGAGCAGAAGCTCCACCGCCCCGAGGAATCGCGAGCGCTCGAGCGATTTCCGCAGCAGCTCAACGGACAGCGGCGTCGCATCGCGCGGCCCGGGGATGCAGTGGCACGCCTCGGCGTCGAGCTCGCGCCCGGTGCCCAGATCGAGATACGTGAGCGACTGCATCGCAGCGTGCAGGTGCTGCGCGTTGCGCTTCATGCGGATGACCTCACCCGGCTCGAACTCGGGCGTGCGCAGGATGCTCTGCACCTCGAGCAGCTCGCCGGGGATCTCGAAGGGCGGGGCGACGAACAGGCCCCTGGCCTCGCAGTCGCGGAACATGCGCGTGCCCGGGAACGGAATCGCGTGCTGCAGCAGCGGCCACGCCCCGTGCAGCTCGAACAGCATCGTGGCGAACTCGAGGGTCTTGTTGATCTGCGCCTTCGTCTCCCCGGGCACGCCCACGATGTAGTGGACCTGCAGCGGTATCCGCTCCTCTTCGCACACGCGGGCGAGCTCCACCACCGCCGACAGCTTCAACCCCTTGCCGATGACCTCGCGCAGCAGCTCCGGATCGCCCGACTCCGCGGACACCGTGATCTTCGTGTTGCCCGCGGCCTTGATCGCCCGCACGGTCTCCCGGTCGAGCCGATCCGCCCGATACCCGTTCACGGCGTCCCAGGCGATCCCCTCCTCCGCCATCGCCTGCGTCAGCGCCCGGAACCGCTCCGCATCGACATTGATGTTGTCGTCGAGGAACAGCAGCCGCTCTGCTCCCCACTGGGATCGGAGCTCCCGCGCAAGCGCACGGACATACCCCGCCGAATGGGCTCTCCAGGGCAGCTCGAGCACCTGGTTCGTGCAGAAGTTGCAGCGGTACGGGCAGCTCCGACTCGTCATCAACGGCATCAGCCGCTCCGGCACGTGATACTCGTGCACCAGGTCCGCGGCGACGGCACCGGCCATGACGCCGAAGTAGCGCTCCATGTCGAGCAGATCGAACGCCGGCGGCGGAAGCTCATCGAGATCGCGAATCGGCTCCGGCGCTTCCGGATTCCACGCGATGCCGCCATCCCGCTCCCTGCAGGCCAATCGCGGCAACCCCGCGAGCGGCTCCCGTCGCTCCAGCCGACGCACCAGCTCGGGTAACGTCGGTTCCCCCTCCCCCACCAGAATCCAATCGCACTCCCGAATGGCACCCATCACGCGCGCGGGATCGAACGGGAAGTAGTTCATCCCGCACACGTACAGGTCCGCGAGTCCCAGGCTGTCGTCGGGGAGCCGCTCGCGCAGCGCCCTGGCGGTCTGCGGCACGAGGTTCTCCCGCAGACGGTTCATCTCGGAGAACATCGTGAGACCGACGATCACGACGGCCGGTCCGCTCATCGACGCGCGGACGCGCGCGGTCTCGTCGGCGACCTCCTGCACCTCCGCCCCCAAGTGGCGAACCTTCGCGCCGTCCGGCCGCAGGCGGAGGCCGGGATGGAGCGTGAACGCGTCAACGGCCCGGACCTCGTGCCCCTGGCTTCGCAACCACGCAGCATTCGACAGCATCCCCAGCGTGCTGAACAGGGGATAGTGGGCAAAAACCTCGGGGAGGCGAATGGGCGGATTGACCAGCAGCACGTTCATCGCGCAGGCTCGCCCGGCGCACCGTCGGGAATGCGCATCAGCTTCACGATCCACTGGTTGCATCCCTGCGCGCTCACGGGGCGGTGGACGTCCACGCGGAAGGGGAACCTGCGGGCGAACTCCACGAGCTGGTGGCTGGACCAGTTGCGATAGTGCTCGTGGCCGACAGGGGCGTTCTGGTCGGCGTAGCGGGCCTGGGACGAAGTGCGCAGCAGGCCATAGGCGACCGAATCGCAGAGCACGAACTGCCCCTGCACGCGCAGGAGCGAGGCGAGGTTGCGGAACGCTCGTTCCATATCGTGGAAGTGGTTGACCGAGCGCAAGGCGAGAACGTAGTCGAAGTAGCCCGGCTCCCAGGAGAAGGCCTCGACGGTGCCGTGGTGCAGGGTGCCGCCCATGCCGCTCGAGCGCAATCGCTCCAGGGCCTGCGCATCTGGGTCCACGCCGTGGTACTCCACGAGTCCCGCGCCGATGAGACCGCGCAGCTCGTCGCGATAGAGCTGATCGCCGCAGCCGACGTCGAGCACCCTGCCGCGGATTCGCGAGATCTCCTTCCGAAGCCAGCGCTCCTCGCGCTCGAACGCGGGCTCAGTGTCCACCCTTGCCACCTCGCAACACCGCGAACGGTCCGGGCATGCGAGGCACTCGGGGTGAATGCGAACGCGGACCACGTCGCGCAGGAACTCCTGCAGAGTCCCTCGCTCGTTGCGGTCCACGTACACCTGCTCGAGCTCGTCCTTCACGCGACGGAGCTCGTCGTCGGTGAAGTCTCCAGTATCGGAGCGATACAGCGCAGCCGCACCTTCGGAAATCAGGATCAGGCCACGTGCGGGAGTCTCGCAGGCCACGAGGGCCGGGACCGGGCAGGCGCCGGCCTTGGGCTCGAATGCGGGGAGGTCGCGCTCGAGCTCGTAGTTGAACGAGTTGGCGCGGACTCGACGCTCGGGGCGCAGGGCGTCTTCGCCGTTGCGGGACAGCACCGCTGCGGGCACGCCGGGGCAGGTCGCCTCGTGCGCGCACTCCTGGCAAGGAAACGGCTTGGAGCGCGATCCCTCGGATTCCCTGGGAAGCGCGGTCCCTGCCTCCGAGGGGCCGAACGCTCTCACACCATAGCGCAGGAGCTCGTCGCGCAGATGAGCTTCGTCCGGAAGCAGGCAGGGGGGGAGTCCCTCCCAGGCCGCGATCACGTCCGCCCCGGCCCGCCTCGCGCGGAGCAGGGCGGCGCGCATCGCCTCCGCCATCGAGGAGGCGGGGAGCCACTCCTGCGCTTGAATCCCATCCTGGGGGGCGACGAATCGAATCCCGAGCGTCGCGCGGCGGGGGAGCGACACGATCGCGTCCACGAGTGTCTCCAGCTCCGTGCGATTCGATGCGACCACGGTGCAGGCCGCTTCGACGCGGCAGGAGGGGTGCGCCTCGAGCAGCAGGGCCGCCAGCCCTTTCCAGGTCTGCTCGTGCGCTCCCCGAACTCCGACCAGCGCATCGTGGATCGCAGGGTCGGCCGCGTGAAGCGCCACGCGGACATAAGCCAGTCCGCCGTCAATCAGCGCGCGCCGCACCTCCGGATACACGAGCATGCGCCCGTTGGTCGCCACACCGAAGGCGATCCCGAGCTTGCGCGCCGCCCCGATCAACCCCCTCAGATCGCGCCGCATCAGCGGCTCACCCCCGACGATCACGACAGCCTTCGCGCCGGACACGGCCGCGTCCCTCAGATCCTGAGCCACCGCGCGGCTGTCGCGCTCCTGTGCGGGCACCGCTGCGCTGCCGACGGCGCGTGCGTTGTCGCCCCCTCCCACGCGCACCAGGACAGCATCGCTCAGGGACAGCAAGAGGATCCCCCCTTCACCCGATGCACATGCCGAGGGGCGAGGCGCCCACGGGGATCTGTCGGATCGACTTGCGCTCGGCCAGGTCCACCAGGGAGACCGAGTCCGAGCCCCGGTTGGTCACGTAGGCCTGCCGTCCCCCGGGGAGCAACTGCACGTACGCCGGATTCGGACCCACTTGAATTCGCCCGTTCTCCTTCCTTGCCACTAGATCGATCACCGACAGGTGGTCCTGATCGGAGTTGGTCACCAGGGCCTCGCGGCCATCGGGGGTGACGCAAACGCCGACATGGCACGAGCCGACTTCCATCTTCCACCAGACGCGCCACTGCGCGGTCTCGATGGCGTAGAGGTGATTCGAGATGAAGCAGGCGACCAGGGCGACCTTGCCGCCGGGAGTGAGCGCGAGTCCGAGGGGGCCGCGCGGGGCCGGAATCGACCTGAGCTTCACACCGGTCGCGGCATCGAGCACCGCGACGTCGTGGGATTCCTCGTTGGTCACCACCACGTACTTGCCGCCGGGGAGCACGCGCAGGTCGCACGGCCCCTCACCGATGTGCACGTGGCGGATCACCTGCCAGTCGGCGGTGTCGATGAGCGAGACGGTGTGAGCGTACTCGTTGGCCACGAACACCCTGCGCCCATCGGGCGTGAAAGCGCACCCCGCGGCGCCGTCCTCGACATGCACCGTACGCACCGGCTCCAGCCGCGCCGTGTCGATCACGGTCACATCCATGCTGTCGCGGTTCGAAACGACCAGCGAGGCGCCGTCGGGCGAGAGCGCCGCCAGCATCGGCTCGGCCCCGACGCGCACGGTCGCAGACACTTCGTGAGACAACGTGTCGATGACCGTGACGCAGTCCGAGCCACCGCCGACGACGTAGGCACGGGGAGCGGAGGGGCTGCGTTCGACCACGGCCGGCTTCCTCAGTTGTAGAGCACCGAGTCGTTGCCGTCCGTCACCGTCACCACCACGATGACGTTCCACTTGAGCGACGCGTCGAGCTTCGAATACGCCGACACGACCATGTCCGCGTACTGCTGGTTGTAGGCGATGACCGCGAGCATCGAGCGCTCCCAGGAGTTGTATGGCTTGGCGTTCTTCTGGCTCAGTGGGATCTCCGACAGCTTCTTGGTCAGGATCGTCGTGGCTTCGGCCTCGGTGTACGGGTTCGACGGCGGGTAGTGATACGCCCGCACCACGCTCACCCCGATGTTCCTCCCGTCGATGAGCATCAGGATGTCGGTCTTCTTGCCGCCTTCGTCGATGTAGTCGATCTTGGACTCCGACAGGATCAGCGACGCCTGATCGCACCGCGCGAGCATCTCGTAGGCGGTGATCTCGGACTCGATCGAGCTGCCTCCGAGGTTTCCGTCGTCCCAGATCTGCTTGCCGCCGGGCGTGAGCAGGCTCAGGTCCCAGCCCGTGGTGCCGAAGTCCACGCTGTTCGTGAAGAAGAAGGGCGCGTCCGCGTTCCACTCCGTGTCATCGAGCTCGTTGCACACGCACTGGACCTGCCCCAGACCGCCCAGGATCTGACAGGCCGCGCCGTCCTCCCCCGCCTCCGCGCCCGAATCGTCGCCCCCCTCGACCGCTCCATCGGTGGCCGCATCGCCCTGCTTCACATCGACAAGTGCGTCGGATGGGGCATCGGTCGAGGCATCGACGGAGACATCCCCGACCGCATCCGCTTGCGCATCACCGCTCGCTGCGTCGGAGGGAGCTCCGTCGGCGAGCACGTCGGGGACTTCTTCGGCGTCAGTCCCCGCGTCCACGGAGGCTTCGACCGGCACCTCGCCGTCGTCCTGGGCATCCGGCTCGTCCGCGGCATCGACCACCGCGGGCGCGTCTCCCTCGGCATCCTCCTTCGTGGAGGCGTCGTTCGGTTCCGCGACGTCCTCGGAAGCATCACTCGCATCCGGTTGCGGTTGCGGAGCGGAGTAGGGGGTGTCGTTGGAGGAGCAACCGACCGCTGCAGCCACGAGCAGCGAAGCGAGGAGGAAGGTGAGGCGGCGCGAGGTGGACATGGATACCTTTCGGAGAACTCAGGGAGGATAGCGCATCGCAGGGGGTTCGCGACGAGGAACCCTGCGGGCTGTCGCCTCGCGGCTCGGTGGAGCCGCTGCCCGTCCTTGCCAGCCGAAGCACCCCTGCTACCGTGCTGCACGTGAGCAAGCCCCCGACGCGGGTGACCCTCGCAGGGACACGGGTCGCGCTCCCGAGCAACGGTGGCGAGGCTGTGAGCCACAACGTGGCCCTCGGGTACCTGCAGGCCTTCGTCGAAGACGAGGCCGATCTGCGGGTGCGACGCGTGGACTTCACCCTCCGGCCCGGAGCTACGGAGCTGCCGGAACGCGCGGTCGACGAGGTGCTCGAGGGCGATCCGGAGCTGATCGGGATCTCCAGCTACTGCTGGGACGCCGACGCGTTCGGGACGCTTGTGGACCGCGTCGCGGAGCGATCGCCCGAGAGCGTGATCGTGTTGGGGGGCGCGACCGCGACCTTCGCAGGAGAGGAGTTCCTCCGGGATCATTCGGCGATCCGTGTCGCGGTGTTCGGCGAAGGCGAGGAGACCTTTCGGGAGCTCGTTCGGGGCGGCATACACGCGCCGGCGTCGGTGGCGGGCGTGCTGTACCGCGATGGTGACGTCATCCGGCGCACGCCGGCGCGGCCCGTGAGCAAGCTGAGCACCCTGCGCTCGCCTTACCTGTCTGGCGTGATGGAGCCGCCGCGCAACCAGCTCGCCCTCGAGTGGTCGCGCGGGTGCGTGTATCGGTGCAAGCACTGCGCGTGGAAGAACTTCCTCGGCGGGCTGCGCCTCGGCGATCCGGCGTCGATCGTCGCCGAGCTCGGCTGGGCCGTCGATCACGGCCACGAGCTGGCGTTCGTGCTCGACGCAGCGATCAACTTCGACGGGGACTGGCTCGACGAGGTGACGTCGCAGGCGGCGAGGAGGGTGGCACGCGATCGGCTCTCCCTGGCGTACTTCCTGAGCCGGGATCACTTCCGCGAGGAGCAGCTCCGCTCGCTCGAGCGGCTCGGCGCCCACGAGATCTGGCTCGGCGTCGAGAGCACCCACCGTCACGCCCTCGCCGCGCTGGGACGGCCCCCCTTCGACGCCGCGGCCTTCGAGGCGATGCTTCGCCAACTGGGAGCGGTCGGGCCCGTACACCTGTCGGTGATGCTGGGGATCCCGGGCGACACGTTGAGCGGCTTTCGGGAGACGATCGACTACCTTGCGAGCCTTCGGGACCGGGGGATGCCGATCGCCGCCGTGCGCGTGTTCTGGACCCTCGTCCCTCCCGGATCGTTCTTCCACGATCGTCGCGCACAGTTCGGCATCCGAACGGTTTCCCGCGGCATGCCCTATCTGCTCGGGTGCGAGAGCTTCCCCGAAGAGGCTCTCGCCGAGGCCTTCCGGTTTCTGTTCGAGCATCCGCGTCGGGAGCTGTTCGTCTACGACGACCCCTCGCCCGGCACGTGGTTGCCAGGATGCTCGTCACCGGGGTGCCACACTCCCTCGAGGGCACGACCGCAGCCCGGTGCCGCCAGGCTCCCGCTCGAGACCTGGGACGCCCTCGTCCCCGGCTGTGCCGAGGGGCATCCGTTCGCGCGCGGGTGGGTCATCCGCAGCCTGTTCCTGCACGAAGGTTGGCCGTCGCTGCGCGTGGAGAAGGGAGACCGCGCGATTACCCTGCAGCTCAGGCTGCCGCAGGAGGGTCGCACGGGGTTCTGCCGGGTCGGCCCCTGGGAGCTGGTGTGGTTGCAGGACGCAGCAAGCGTCTCGCCGGATCCCGATCTCCCGGTGCTCGCACGCGCGCTGGCGCTGGCCGCCGCACGCAGGAGCGACGCGTGAAGGTATCGCTGATCGCCGCCACCCCGGGGGAGCACGCGTCGGGGGCGCCAGGCTCCGCGTCGCGAGACTTCGCCTTCGAGAGCTACAACTACGCCATCGGATTGCTCGCTGCCTGCGTGCGAGAGGACCCCGTCGCCTCGCGCACGACTTGCGTATCCCTGCACGATCTGCCCATCTCCCGCTCGCAGACGATCCTCCCCGCGCATCAGCTCGAGCACGTGCTGGCCGACGATCCCGACGTGATCGGGCTGTCGTGCTACTGCTGGTCCGCGGACCTGCTGCTCGACTCCGCAGCGGAGCTGCGGCGTCGTCGACCGGGAGTGCGGATCGTCGCCGGCGGTCCTTCGGCCTCGTTTTCCCCGCAGGCGCTGCTGGAGCAGCACGCGGCACTGGACATCGTGGTCCGCGGCGAAGGCGAGGCGCCGTTCGTGGCCCTGTGCCGCGCGGGCTTCGATCGCCCGTGGGAGATCCCGAACGTCACGGCACGGAACGGGACGGCGATCCTCCACAACGACCGGGAAGACGAGGCCGACTTTGCAGCGCTCCCGTCGGCGTACCTGAGCGGAGCGCTGGCTCCGCCCAGCACCAGCCTGCTGGTGGAACCCTCGCGCGGCTGCAGGTTCCGCTGCCGGTTCTGCTCCTGGTCTACGCGGCGAGGATCGCTCCGCTACGCTGACGACCGCCGTCTCGAAGCCGAGATCCGCTGGGGCATCGAGCACGGCTGCACCGCCCTCAACTTCTGCGACTCCGCCGTCAACCACGATACCGATGCGCTCCGAAGGCTCTGCGCGGTCGTGGCTCGCGCGGACCCCGAACGCGCGCTCTCTCTGTCGCTGTTCGTGCGCCACGAGCAGCTCGACGACGAGCAACTCGCGCTTCTTTCGGGTCTCCGATGCGACGAGCTGATCATCGGGCTCGAGTCGATCCACGAGGAGGCGCTCCGGTCGTGCGGCAAGGCGCCGCTGGATCGGGACAGGTTCGAGCGGCGGCTCGAGGCGCTGGGAGCCATGGGGCACCGGGCGACGTTGAGCATCATGTCCGGGCTCCCCGGGGACACGGTGCGGGGATTCGGAGCCACGCTCGACTACCTCGAGGATTTGATGCAGAGGCGATCGGACAGCATCAACTCCGTGTGCTGCTTCTGGCTCGCGATCCTGCCCGGAACGCGGTTCGCCGCGGACAGCACAGCGCAGGGCTTCGAGGTCGCCCCCCGGGGAACGCCCTACCTGCTGCGCAGCCTGCGACACACGCCGTCGGACCTGCAGCGCATGGCCGCCGACATCGTGGCGCGGACCCTCCGCAACCCCCGCTTCCGCTGTGAGGAGATCCACCGCGACGCCGTCGCCCCGCAGCGCCGCACGCGCGCGGTCCCCGCTCCCGCCACGCGTGCGCCCTCGACTGCGGTCGATCCCCTGCTTCTCATCGCCCCTTGGCGTCCGGGCGAAGTCCACGGCGAATGGACCCTGCGCGACGTCGTCGCAGTGCCTCCGTCGGAGGGCTGGATCGCCTTCCGCTTCGCCCATCGCGGAGGCGAGGAGGTCCTGGTGGTGATCGCGCCGCGGCGTCAGGATCGCGTGCACGCCGCTCGAGCCGGACGGTTCGATCTGTACTCTCGGTGTGACGGAGCGGGAGCCATTCCTAGGACACGAGTGGAGCGGCTCACCCGCGCCGTGGCCGCGGTGGTCGCGCGCAACGAACGGAATCTCCCATGACCCAGGTCACTCTCGTCCACTCCCCTCCCCACGGGGAAGTCCCGTTCCGGAGCATCGGCCTGGCGTACCTGCAGGCGGCCTTGCTGGCGCGGGGGCACGAGGCGGGCACGATCGATCTCTCGCTCGAGGAGGATCGTTCGGGTGACGACTTCTATGGGGAGTACATCGGGCACCTTTCCGAGCGCGTGGGCGCCATGGGAGACGGCCCCGACCCGCGCATTCTCATGGAGGTGGTACGTCCCGATCTGTTCGCCGACCTGCTGCCGGTGAGCCGCACCATCCTGCGCAAAGTGGAGCGTCACCTGCCCCGGCTGCTCGCCACCGAAGGCCCGCTGCTGTTCACGGTCAACACGCTCACGGTGTACTTCGCGGCAGCGATGGCATCCAGGCTTCGCGCTGCGGGACGTCGCACGGCGGCCGGAGGCCCCGCGTGCACCTTCCCTCCCCTGAGGAACCTGCTGCTCCGGTGCGGCGCTTTCGACACCGTCGTGCAAGGGGAGGGCGACTTGGTGGTCGCCCCGCTCGTCGATGCCCTCTGCTCGCTTCCCACACCCTCGGTCCCGGGCGCAAGCTGGCTCGAGGACGACGTGGTGAGATCGCTCCCACCGGGCGCACCGGGCGATCTCGACGCGCTCCCGATGCCGTCGTTTCTCGGCACCGACGTCCGCGACTTCGTTCCCGTCCTGTCGAGCCGCGGGTGCCCGCACCGCTGCACGTACTGCTCGGAGCCGTCGCATTGGGGCTGCCACAGGACGCGGTCGCCCGAGAGCGTCGTGGCGGAGATGGTGGAGCGGGCCGGGGAGTACGGCTGCGGCGACTTCCACTTCCACGACGATCTGATCAACGGGGATCTGGCGTGGCTCGATCGATTCACGTCGTTGCTGATCGAGGCCGAACGAGGCTTCCGGTGGGAGAGCTTCTGCGCGCCGGAGGGGTTGAGCGCAGCGCGTCTCGGGCAGATGCGCCGCAGCGGCTGCGTGCTGCTCAAGCTGGGCGTGCAGAGCTTCTCGCCGCGTGTGCTCGGGCTCATGGGGCGCCCGCGCAACGTGAGCTTCGCGCGAGCCGCGATTCTCGACGCCGCTCGCAGCGGGATCTCGATGCACTTCGACATGCTCACGTGCTTCCCCGGCGAGACCGACGAGGACCACCGGCTCAACGTGGAGACGATCGAGGGGATCTTCTCCGAGCGCCCCGACGTGTACTTCTCGCCCAACCCGTTCTATCTGTCGCTCGGATCTGCGACGATGCTCGAACCCGATCGATACGGCATGCGACTCATCGACTTCGACCCCGACACGCTCCCCGCTCCGGCTGCGGAGGTGGTGCGCGCGAGCGGCCGGTTCCCGGTGTCGTTCGCGTCGCCGATTCCGCGCGAGGTCGTGCGCCAGCGGCTCGGAGAGCTCGGCGGGTTGCTCTCGCGCTACGGAAGGGACTACCTGTATCTGGGCAAGGAGAAGCGTGACGATGGGCCTGCACGCCCCCGGTCCTAAGCCGCAGCGCTCGGCGCAAACCCTGTCCGGCCGCGTGGTGGCCGCAGGCGCGGCCTCGCGTCACGCCCTGGGCGCCCTGCTCGGCATCCACGTCGA
This sequence comes from uncultured Polyangiaceae bacterium, assembly GCA_964393505.1. Classification (GTDB taxonomy): domain Bacteria; phylum Myxococcota_A; class Polyangia; order Polyangiales; family Polyangiaceae; genus JACRCQ01. The sequence goes on along the minus strand of CAYMUE010000022.1, from coordinate 19,450 downwards.
TCCCCTCCCCTTCCGCGTCACCGCCGCCGCCTGGGTCGATCACGCCGTCGAGCTCACCGTCGAGGGCGGCCCCGATCCGGTCGTGTGCCGAATCGAACGCCGCACTCCCGAGTCGCGCGGGCTCGTGCTCACCGATCATCTGAACGTCTACTTCCGCGGCCGCTCCCTGCCCACAGCGTTGACTCAATCCGTCCTCGATCGCGCAGCAGCCTCTCTGTGCGACACCACGCTCGAAGACCTCGGCGCCATCCTGCGAAGGGATCCGGAGCTGGGACGTCCGGGGCTGCCCGTGCCCCCCTCGGCCGACGAAGGCGATCGACCTCGATCTCTGCTCGACACCTGGGGTGGTCAGGACTCCTGGGCGGACTTCTTCGCCGGCGGAGAAATCGCCCGCTCCCAGCTCGACTCCATCGACCCGAGCCGCCTCTTCCACTTCGTCCAGCACTGCGACAACGAGTGTCTCTTCGTCAACCCGCACACCGTGGGAACTATCGTCACGCTCGCCAACTACCCCTGGGACGAGCGCGTCCGCTCCCCGGGAATCCCCACCGCGCAGGGCATGGGCAATGTCTCCGACGTCCAGACCGTCGAGGAGGGGATGATCACCACGGACATCGACGAGAACGACGTCATCCTCGGCAACCCGAAGAAGCTGGCCAACCTCGTCGAATACGCCGCGAGCCGCCCCAACCCGGAGCGCAAGCTCGTGTTCGTCAGCAACACCTGCGTTCCGACCGTCATCGGCGAGGACGTCGAGTCCGTGGTCAAGCGCGTGCGCAAGCGCACCGGCTTGCCGCTGCTCTACCTCACCGTCACCCCGCGCTCCATGAACAACGTCTTCGAGGGGCTGCTGGTGGAGCGAAGGCTCGCGGCCGAGCAGACGGCTCCTGCTCCCGATCCCGGCACCGTCAACCTCATCGGGTTCCCTGCGACACGCGCTGTCGCGGAGCTCGAGTCGCTGCTCTCCGATGCAGGTGTCCGCGTCAACACGCGCCTGCTCCCGGAGCTCGACACCGATCGCATCGACGCTCTTCCCAAGGCGGCGATGAACGTCGTGCTGCCCAACAGGACCTGGCAGAACCTGTACGACCAGGTGCTGGATCGATCGCGGTTGCTGTCGGTCTTCCCCGAAGCTCCGTACGGTTGGGATGCATCGCGACGCTGGCTCGTGTCGATCGGCGCCGGGCTGGGAGTGCCGCTCGATGTCGACGGTGCGTGGGAGCGCGCATCGTCGTCGAGTCAGCGGGACTGGGCGCGCCTTCGGGAGGAAGCGGCGCGTTTCCGGCTCGGTGTCGTGGTCCGCGATCGGGAGGCCTTCTTCCTCACCACGCCGGCCTCCACGTGGGGAGTGCCGTTGCTGTCGTGCCTCGAGGAGATGGGTTTCGGCATCGACGTCCTGGTGGGTGTCAGCGCGCCGGCTACGGCGAGAGAGTCGGCGCTCGCCATCCGCAAGATGCTGCGCGACGGCTCGCGTCACAGCGTACGGGCCTTCGACAGCTTCGCGTTCCTGCGGCGTCGCCTGCAGGAGTCCCCGGCGCAGGCCTTCCTGTCGTATCACTTCTTCGACTGGCGGCTCACCGAGGCGGGCAAGGGTTCGTTCTCGATCCAGCACTTCGAGATGGGTCCGGCCGGGGCCGTACGCACGCTGGAGCGCTTGCTGGCGGTGTGCCGCACGCCGTTCCACCGGCGGTATTCCCGGTACCTGGCGCGAACCGACGAGGGGCTGGTTGCGGTCCCGCAACGAGGCGGAGCATGAGCGCGACGTCTTCCCCGCAGCAGCCCGAAGGCGCGGACTTCACCCAGCGCGTCACCTACACGTTCATGATCGGGGTCTACCTCGCGGTCAACGCGATCCGCGACTTGTACCTGCTGATCGAAGGGCCCGACTGCACGTACATGAAGACGCAGTACGTGCAGGGGAATCACGACTGGCTCTCCACGCTGACCTCGGTTTCGGGGCTCCACCGCGTGGCCAACACTGCCCTCCACCCCGCACAGATGAGTGGCTCACGCGAGGAGAGTCTCCAGGCCACTCTGCAACGCATCGCATCGCATCCGGCCGTCCCCGCCGTGGTCCTCACCTCCATGCCCATGGCGTTCATCACCGGCGCCGAGTACGCGCGGCTCACGCGCCAGGTCGCAAGCGTCAGCGGCAAGCCCGTCGTCCATGTCCCGGGCAAGTCACTGTCCGGCGATTGGATCGACGGCTACGCCGAGGTGCTCTTGTCTCTGGCCCGTCAGCTCGATCTGTCGGGCGGATCGCCCTGCGAGACCAAGGCCGCCGTGGTCGGCTACCTGTTCGATCGCAACGAGCAGGACCACATCGCCAACCTCCGGGAGCTCGAGGCCATCTTCGGGGCCGGAGGGCTCGAGCTCGTTTCGGTGTGGCTCTCAGGATCGAGGTTCTGCGATCTGCACGCGGTGCGCGACGCGGGCATCATCGTGTCGCTGCCGTATGGTCGCAAGGCTGCGCGGGAGATCGCGCGACGCACCGGGGCGCGGCTGCTGGAGTGGGACCTTCCCTTCGGGCTCGACGCGACCGAACGATGGGTCCGCGAGCTCGCCGCAATCTCCGGCGCCCGGACGCGTGCGCAGGAGTACGTCGATCGCGAGCTGTCGTCGATCGTGCCCCGACTCGAGTGGGTCGTCCCCTTCGTCTTCCAGCAGCGAGCCTTCGGCTATGTCGGAGACCCGTTCCTGCTCCCCGGCATCGCCTCGCTCGCCGATCTCGTCGGTGCGCACTTGAAGTTCGCGGTCGTAACCAACCGCCCGCACCACGCAGCCGGGCTCGCGTCCAAGCTCCCCGGGGTCGAGCTCATGGTCCATCCCAAGATGAAGTCCTTGATGCGCGCGCTGGAGCGTCACTTCGAGACCGCCCCTCCCCACCTCACGATCGCCAACAACGCGGGAATCCTGGGCGGTCAGGGGGCCGTGCTCGAGTTCGGGTTCCCGTCCTACTTCCGTCACGCGCTGTACGACCGGCCCTTCCTCGGCTTCCAGGGTGCCATCGCGACCCTCGATTCGATGGCCAATGCCCTTCGATGGCAGGAGGTCGAGCAGACGCGGCGCGCGATGCGCTGACGCACGAGCGTTTCGGAGGCGCATGGATTCAGTCGCGGCGCGCGATGCTACTGGTTCGCGGCCCGGGGAGTCGGCGGTCCCAGCACGAAGTCCGCGGAGTTGTTGTCGGTGTCGACGCCGTCGGGCTTGCGCCCCACGGACATGCCGAGCTGCGGAGCCAGAGCAGGTGAGCCGTCCACGTAGGCGTTCTTCGCCGTGCCCCACCCCATCATGTCGAGGGTCTTCTGGCCCCGCTTCAGACCGAGGCCTCCTCCCTCCAGCGGCAGGGAAGCACCCGCGTACTGAAAGTCCGGGGCGCCAGGGCCGTATTTCGATCCCCCCACGACGAAGTACTGCTTCGGCTTCAGGGTCTGTCCGGAGATCGCCGTCCAGAGGATCTGGTCCTGCGTTCCGCTCGCGGTCCGGAAGTACAGCGAGACGTCGTCGAGCGGGATCGCGCATCCCCCGGGGTTGAACAGCTCGACGTACTCGTTGTCCGGATCGTCGGTGCCGTCGGGCTTGACCTCGTTGATCACCGGGATCGCGTCGCACGTGGCAGCATCCGTGCCCGCATCGGGCGACGCCTGATCCACCGGGGAATCCGTGCCCGTCGCATCGGTCGCCGCCTCTGCGACCCCATCGGCCCCGGTCGCCCCGTCTTCCGCGATCCCCCCATCGGTCTGCGCATCGGTGGAGGCATCCGGCCTGCGACCGGGGATCGGGTCGATGTCGTTGGGGTTCGCGCACCCCGGGCCCGACGCGAATGCAGCGAGGGCTGCGAGAGCGGAGAGGCAGACCGCGGGGAAGACGGAGGAAGGCCGAAGCATGGGACGACCTCGCAGCAGGGGCTCGAGAAGGACGATCGGAGAAAACCTACCACGCGCGGGCGGACCCCTCATCTTTTTGACCTTGGCCCGGGATCGCGGCACGCTAGCGGTGCAGATCCCAGGTGTCCCCCGTCCGGACGGGACCGTTCACCCCCCCGGCTTCTCCGGGGGCCGCCCAAGGGATCGCCCTCGAGCTCGTCGATTCGGTTATACTCGTCGCGCCTCACGTCAGGCGGAAAGTTCAGCGGATGGATCCCGGACCCGAGTTGGGCACCGCGCAGAGAGTCGTAGGACGCTACGTCCTCCACGGCGAAATCGCCCATGGAGGGATGGCGACGGTTCACTACGGCCGCCTCGTCGGAGAGGTCGGCTTCTCCCGCACGGTGGCCATCAAGTGCCTTCACGCGCAGTTCGCGAAGGACCCCGACTTCAAGTCGATGTTCCTCGACGAGGCGCGGCTGTGCGCGCGCATCCGCCACCCCAATGTCGTCCCCATCCTCGACGTCGTCGCCCTCGAGGGCGAGCTGTTCATGGTCATGGAGTACGTGCAGGGCGAGACCCTGTCGCGTCTCGTCCGCAACTCCCGCAACGCCAGCAAGCGAGTCCCGTTGCGAATCGTCTCGGCAATACTGACCAACGCGCTCGAAGGACTTCACGCAGCCCACGAGGCCGTCAGCGAGCTCGGTGAGCCCCTCGGGATCGTCCACCGCGACGTCTCCCCGCAAAATATCATGGTCGGTGTCGATGGCGTTGCCCGCGTGCTCGACTTCGGAGTGGCCAAGGCCGCGGGGCGCCTGCAGAGCACGCGCGACGGACAGCTCAAGGGCAAGCTGCCGTACATGGCGCCGGAACAGCTCCGCGGGTCGCGCATCGACAGGCGGACCGACGTCTACGCCGCCGCGGTCGTGTTGTGGGAATCACTCACCGGGCGACGCTTGTTCGACGCCGAGGACGAGGTTGTGATCTTCGGCAAGGTCCTGGAAGGCGCGGTCGAGCCGCCGAGCCGGCTCGTTCCTGGACTTCCCCGGGCCCTCGACGAGGTCTGCCTGCGAGGCCTTGCGGCGGATCCGGATCGTCGCTTCCAGTCCGCCCAGGAAATGGCCATCGCGCTCGAGCATGCCGTGGGCGTCGCCATCCCCCGGGAGGTCGGACGCTGGGTCGACCAGATGGCCGGCGCTTCGTTGAAGAAGCGCTCCGACTGCATCGCCGAGATCGAGAGCGTCCCTTCGGGCGTGAGCCTTTCGGCCCACGCCGTGCCGAACCGCCCCACGCCCCCTCCCCCGAGTGTCGTGCAGGCGCAGCCTCCGGGCCAGCCCTTTGCCCCTCCCGGCGTCTCCGCCGAGCTCGCCTCCAACATCTCCACCGTCTCGGCGCTCACCTCGCGATCCGTCGTCACCGCCCCCTCCACCCATTACGACCCCGGCTCTGCTCCCAGCCAGATCAGCCAGGCGCAGATGACCGTGCTCGCAATGTCCAGAGCCGGCGAATACCCCCCGCAGAAGAAGAACGCCGCTGTCATCGTGGCCGTCGTGATCGCGGGCATCCTCGTCCTTGCGGGTCTCGTCGCAGTGATCATCGTCGTCAGCCGCGTCCCGCACACGCCTGACGCCACCGCGGCGTCCACGCAGTCCGCGTCGGCTGCCACCGCACCCACCGCCGCGCCCACGGCGTCGCCACCGACAACCGCGATCGCGATCGAGCAGATACCGACCGCTGTCATGCCGACGGCAACGGCGGTTCCCTCGGTGACGGCCACCCAACGCCCACCGGGCACGGGCAAGACGGCAGGCGGCAAGACCGCGGCAACCGCGGACGCGCCGCCGACAGCGACAGCGACAGCGACAGCGACGGTGACGGCCACGGAGACGGCCAAACCTCCGCCCCCGAAAACCGACTGCAACCCGCCCTACACGCTCGACAGCAACGGCGTGCGAATCCCCAAACCCCAGTGTCTCTGAGCTACACTGGGGGAACAGGACTCGGAACCGCACCCATGCGCATCCTCCCTCAGCTCCGCTTCACCGCCACACTCGCACTGCTCACGGCCGTCGTCGTGGCGCCACCGGTCCGCCCCGCGCGCGCCGACGAGAAGCAGGTCTGCACCCAGGCCTACATCCAAGGGCAGCGTCTGAAGCAAGAAGACAAGCTCATCGAGGCCCGCGAGCAGCTGCTCGTCTGCGCTCGAGACACGTGCCCCGCCACGCTGCGCAAGGACTGCACGCAATGGTCCGCTGAGGTCGAGCAGTCGATGCCCACCGTCGTGGTCGAGGCCCGCAACGCCGACGGAACCGACGCCATCGATGTTCGGGTCACGATCGATGGCAAGCCCTTCGTCAGCCACCTCGACGGCAAGCCGCGACCCGTCAACCCGGGCGTGCACGTCTTCAAGTTCCGCGCGGAGGGCGAGGATCCGGTTGAGAACAAGGTCGTCATCGTCGCCGGCGAGAAGAATCGCAAGCTGAGCGTCAAGTTCGCCGCCCAGGAGGGGAACTCCTCAACGCCTCCGGTGGCATCGACTTCCACCCCCGATGAGAAGCCTCCGGTCGTGGACACCACGACCTCCCGGCCTGTGCCCGCTTCGGTCTACGTGCTCGGTGGTATCGGCCTCGCGTCGCTGGGCGCCTGGACCTACTTCGCGCTCAAGTTCGACGGTCAGGTCGCGGACCTCGAGGACTGCAAGCCGAACTGCGCACAGAGCGCCGTCGACGACGCAGCATCGACCCGCAACATCTCGTACATCCCGCTCGGCATCGGCGCCGTCTCGCTCGGCCTCGCGACGGTCCTGTTCCTGGCGCGTCCCGAAGTCCGCACTCCCGTCGAGAAGCCCGCGCCCAAGGACACCGACGAGAACGCTCGGCGCTTCGACGTTCGCTCGGTCGCCGGCGGCGCGATGGCGACCTTCAGCACCACGTTCTGAGCCGCACGACATCGACGCGCGAGAAGCCGCGCGAAGCTCGCCCGGGGGGCGCCGTGCTCAGTCCTTCACCAGCTTCACCACGGTCCCGGCATTGCCGCCCAACCCTTGCGCCGTCCAGTACACCGCTGCGTCGTCCACCGCGATCCCGTACGGAACCACCGGTCCCACAAGGACCGCTTCGGGCTGTCCCCCCGTAAGCTTCACCCGCATCACTGCGCCGTCGTACTGGTACACACCCGATGAGAACGTGCCCTCGTTCGTAAAATACACGTGGGTGCCATCGACTGCGAGATCCACCGGGCAGGCCTGCCCCGACGCCAACACCGCCGGCGTACCGCCGGTCTTGGCGATCTTCATCACGGCGCCGTCGGCCGCAGTGCACTGACCGTACTCGTAGGTTCCCGGCGATACCCAGTACACGTCCGACGCGGTCACCACTACCGACAGCGGCTTCTTCTGGCCGGTTGCGAGCTCCACCTTGCCCGACGCTGGATTCGCCTTCGGACCCTTGAGCACCTTGCCCGCATCGGTCTCGAGCCAGAACAGCGTCGTCGTGTCCGACGTGATCCCCTTGGGGTTCAGCGCGCCCGTGATCACGGTGGTCGACGAGCCCCCGGCTTTCGCCACTTGGCGGATCGTGCCGTCCGAGTTGGTGAACCACGCGTTGGCGTCGTCCACCGTCAGGCTCCACGGTCCCGTTCCGCTCGAGATCTGCTTGAGCGATCCCGCCGCGCCGTCCTTGGCCACGCGCATCACGGCGCCGCCGGAGCTGAAGTTCGTCCAGTACACGTACTGCGTGTCGATCACCACGTCGCCAGGGTTGTTCTGTCCCGTGGCGAGCGCGGCAGATGTACCGCCGTTCAGCGGGACGGAGCGAATCTCTCCGTTCGCCTGATTGCTCCAGAAGACCCGCGTGGCATCGACCGCGATTCCCCACGACATCGGCTGGCCGGTCGCCAGTTCGAGGGGTTGACAGGTTCCGCCCTTGCACAGACCGCCAAGGCAGTCGTGGTCGCAAGCTCCGCAGTTCTTCGAGTCGATCGTGCCATCGGTCTCGCAGCCGTTGGCCGTGTTGTCGTCGCAGTCGAGACGCCCGATCGTGCAGTTGCCGCAGTTGGGCTGGCCGTCGGGACATGCATCGAGCGGAGGGGCGCTGTCCCCGTCCTGCTTCGCGGCATCGACATCGGGATTCGATGCATCGGCATCGGGTGCTGCGCCGTCACTTCCCGCCTGACCGGCTCCACCTCCCGTCGCGCCGGCGGCTCCGCCGCCACCAGCCTGCCCCGCGCTGCCCCCCTCACCCGTGCTCCCCCCAAACCCTTCGCCCCCGGCCGAGTACTCATCGAGCGAGGTCGTGTACCTGCAGGCCATGAAGGCCGTCGCAACGAAACCAAGCGCCGCAAGCGTCAAGCCGTAGGATCGTCTCATCGGTCCCATAGAATCCAACCGAGCCCGCGTGCCGTCAACCTCGTCGCGCGATCTGACCCCGAAACCCTGGGAGAATGACGACGGCCCGGGCTCATGTGAGACCGGGCCGTGAAGGTACGTCGGACCTTGGGCTCAACCGGCAGCAGCCGCGGCGGGCTGCGCTTCGTCGGTCTTTCGAGCTTCTTCGTCTGCGATCTCCTTGCGGATCTTGTCCATGTCCAGGGCCTTGACCTGCTCGACCAGGTCCTCGAGCACGTTCGCCGGAAGCATCCCGGGTTGGGCGAAGACCAGAACCTTCTGCCGGAAGATCATCAGCGTGGGGATCGAGCGGATGGCGAACGCCTCTGCGAGCCCGCGCTCCTCCTCCGTGTTCACCTTGCCGAAGACCACCTCCGGGTGCTTGTCCGAGGCCTTCTCGAAGACCGGACCGAACGCCCGGCAAGGCCCGCACCACGGCGCCCAGTAGTCGATCAGAACGATGTCGTTGCTCTCGATCACGTCCTGGAAGTTCTTCTCCGTGAGCTGCACCGTAGCCATGATCGTCGCCCTTTCTCCGTCGCTTCGTTGCCTTTCGCCCGTGGGAGGCGCGGCAACGGGAAAGGGTTCACGCGGGGACCTCGATGGTCAGTCCACGTCCAGCGCAGCGTGCATGGCCATCTGCATCTCCTGCGCTCCGCGGGGAGAATCCGCTTCGCTCCAGGTCGATCGCGCGTAGGTTCCGTCGGGCTGCATCCGCCACGCGCGCTCGTCGTCGAGATACACCCGCACGATCTTCTCCAACTCGGCCTTGCAGGCGGGGTCCTCGACCCGCACGACCGCCTCGACGCGATGGCTGAGGTTGCGCGCCATCCAGTCGGCGCTTCCGATGTAGTACTCGGGGAATCCGGCGTTGTGGAACACGAAGATCCGCTCGTGCTCGAGGAACCGCCCCACCACGCTGCGGACCTGGATGCGCTCGCTCACCCCGGGCACCCCGGGTCGAAGGACGCAGAACCCGCGGACGATGAGCTGGACGTCCACCCCGGCCTGGCTCGCGTCGTACAGCCGCCCGATGATCTTCGGATCCTCGAGCTGGTTCATCTTCGCCACGATCTCGGCCTTCAACCCCCGGCGCGCATGCTCGATCTCGCGCTGGATGAGCGCAATGAACTGCCGCCGCATCGTCTTGGGCGCCACCAGCAGCCGACGGTAGCTCGTGTAGCGGCTGTAGCCGGTGAGCGTGTTGAACAGGTGCGCAACGTCGTCGCACACCGCCGGATCCGCGGTCATCAGCCCCAGATCCGTGTACATCCGAGCCGTCCCCGGGTGGTAGTTGCCCGTGCCGATGTGCGCGTAGCGCCTCAGCCCCCCCTCCTCCTCGCGCACTACGAGCACGAGCTTCGTGTGCGTCTTCAAGTCCTCCACGCCGTAGCTCACGTGCGCCCCCGCCGACTCCAATACCTGCGCCCACTTCAGGTTCTGGTTCTCGTCGAGCCGCGCCTTGAGCTCCACCAACACCGCCACCTGCTTGTCCTGCTCCGCTGCCCGCACCAGCGCCCTCACCACAGGACTGTCACTCGCCGTCCGGTACAACGTCTGCTTGATCGCCAGCACCTTCGGATCCTCGGCCGCGGCGCGGATGAAGTGCAGCACCGACGTGTCGAAGTCGTGGAACGGATGGTGGAGCAGCACGTCGCCCTGCCGGATCACCCCGAAGATCGTCGGCGCCCCGGGCTCCGCTGCCCCGCCGGCTGCCCCGATGACGCTCTTGAGACGCGGATGCACACGCGGACGCCACGCCGGGTACTTGAGATCGGGACGATCGACATCCATGAGCGAGATCAGATCGCACAGCCCGAGAGGACCAGTCTTCTCGTAGAGATCGTCGCGCATCAAGTGCAGCTGATCCAACAGCCACCCGCGCAGGTCCTCGGGCATCTCCGCGTCCACCTCCAGGCGCGCCGCCGGGGCGAACCTGCGCTCGCGAAGTTGGTCCACAATCTCCCTGCGCAACTGCCCCGGTCGCTCCCCCATGTCCTGATACAGGTCGTCCTGGTAGTCACCCGTATCGACCACGATCGAACGCGTGATCCGGAAGTAGTGCACCTCCGAAATCTCCTCGCCCGGGAAGAGCAGGTCCGTGCTGTTCGCAATCACCTCCTCCAACGGCACATACGTCACGCCGTCGGGCAGCCGAACCCAGCGCGCCCGGTTGCGCGGCACCTTGATCCGCACGAAACGCGTCGGCCCCTCCGCCTCGCGCAAACGCACCGCCAGCGACAAGCTCAGGTTCGAGATAAACGGAAACGGGTGGCTCGCATCCACCGCGAGCGGCGTGAGCACCGGGTCGATGTTCTCCAGGAAGAACGCCCTGCACCAGCGCTTCATCTCGGCGTCGATGTCCGCCCACGCGCTGAAGTTCACCCCTCGATCCCTCAGCAACGGGATGAGCTTGAGGTTGAAGCAGTCCGCTTGCCTCGAGATGATGTCCGCGATCAGCGGACGGCATGCCGCCAACTGCTGCCGTGGCGTCTGCCCGTCCGCCGACAGCGTCTCCACCCCCATGCGCACCCGCAGCTTCAAGCCGCCAATGCGCTTCATGAAGAACTCGTCCATGTTGGAGCCGACGATCGCGATGAACTTCACGCGCTCGAGCAGCGGCACGCGGTCGTCCTCCGCCAACGCCAATACCCGGCTGTTGAACTGCAGCCAGCTCAACTCCCGGTTCAGCAGGTGCTCCGAGGGCACCCAGCCGCTCTCCGGGTGATCGCCGGAGTCGTGGGGGCGGGACGGCGCCAGGGGTGAGGTTTCGACGGGGGCAGTCATGATTTGCGCGGCACCTCCGGGGACTCGGGACATGATACTGCGCACGATCTCCGGCCACCCAGAAAGCCGCCACGATCACCGAACAACTCGGGCCCTCGACACACGCCCCGCCGTCAGCGGAGGTCGTCCGGGACACTGCTTCGCGATCGCACGGGGGAAGTCACCAGGGGAGAGGGATCGGGAAGGGGAACGGCGTCGCCGGCGCGGTCGATCCCGACGCCCGCTGCCGTCGCCAGTTCGCCGCGGTCTGCTGCACAACGGGGAGACGAATCTGCGGCGACGGGTGAGTGCGCAGGAAACCCAGCAGCGCCGCCTCGATCCCGAAGCTCTCCAGCCGCGAGAAGAAGCCGAGCGTCAGCGTGGCCCCCTCCTCCGTCCACGTCCCCCCCTGCCGACGCGCCCCCGCGTCGAGCACGTTGTTCACCCCGTACATGTCGGACTCGATCTCGATCGGCTGGTTGAACAGAGGGACCGCGCCGCTCAGCACGCGCGCGACGTCTTCTCCCGTCACCCCGCCGCTCACGCCGTTCGCACACCCCGTGTGCCCCCGATAGTGATGCGCCAGCTCGTGCCCCATGACGAACGCGATCTGCTGATCCAGCAGGAACTTCTGCCGGGCCATCTTCCGCGTGTCGAGCGCCTGCGGTAACGGCAACGACCCCGGCGGCAAGGCAGGAACCGCCTGCCCGCTCCTCACCTTGTTCGCCACCTCGCCGATGTACTGATCGTATCGATTCGTCCCGTTGAGCTCGTCGAACGCCCGCGCCTCCGATCCGCCCGACTCCAGCAACAGCAGCGGCACCGTAATCCCCATGTATGCCTTGCCGCTCTTGTCGCACCCCGCGAAGGCGTTGACCTCCTTCGGATCCTCGATGACCACGAGCGGAATGCCCATCACCTTCGCTCGCGCGCTGTCCGGAAGCGCTGCCACGAGCTCGTCGAGCACCACCTTGGCTTCGGATCGAATGAACGCTCCGGTCATGCTCCCGTACACGTCGTAGGAGCCGAGCGGTGGAGCCGCGAGCGGCACGGCCGCCGGCTGCGGTGTGGGCGTCGTCGGCTGCCCCTGCGGGTACTGCCCCTGCGGGTACTGCCCCTGCGGGTACTGCCCCTGCGGGTACTGCCCCTGC
>CAYMUE010000022.1:0-7183 GCA_964393505.1 uncultured Polyangiaceae bacterium | reverse complement strand
GGGTACTGGGCCGTACGCGACTCCTGCGCGCATCCGCCACCCGCTCCGACCGCCACCGCCAACCCCAACAGCACCGCGAGCCTGGTTCGCATCATCAACCTCGGAATACGTAGATACCCTCGGGCTGCTCCCCGGTCCACTCCCGCTGACCCCGGGGTTTCGACGACGAGCCCGGCGACGGGCGGGGGAGTCGTTCTGCGGTCCCTGCGCAAGCCCGGGTTCTGCGCCCTTTTCTACCCGAACAGATCCCGCAGCTTGTCCAGGAAGGTTCTGCGCTGGGGTTGCGCGTCGGCGCCCATCTCCTTGGAGAGCTCCTCGACGAGTTGACGCGCGCGCTCCGAGAGGTGCGTGGGGACCTCGACCACAACCTCGACGATCTGGTCGCCGCGTCCTCCGAGCACGCGGCGGGGGATGCCCTTGCCGCGGATGCGCAGCATGGCCCCCGGCTGCGTCCCCTGGGGGATTCGCAGCTTGCCCTTGCCCTCGAGAGTCGGCACCTCGACCTCCGAGCCGAGCGTGGCCTGAGGAAATGTTACGGGAACCGAACAAACGACGTCATCCCCCGATCGCTTGAAGAACGGGTGCGAGGCGACCTTGATGACGAGTTCGAGGTCGCCGGCTGCCCGCCCCACTCGGGGCACGTTGCCGGCCCGATCCACCAGGTGCGTGGCGCCGTCTTCGACCCCCGGTGGGATGTGGACGACCACGGTCTTCTTGCGACGCGACAGGCCCTCGCCGCGGCAGGTTCCGCAGGGGACGCTCACCAGTCGGCCGGTCCCGTGGCAACGCGAGCACGTGCGCTCCACAGCGATCGGCAGCATGGCTTGATGGAAACGGACCTTGCCGCGTCCGTTGCACGCGCCGCACACGGGCCGTTCGGATCCGGGCGACGCGCCGGTTCCCTGGCAATCGGAGCACGACTCGACCCGCTCGTACTCGATCTCCTTCTCGCAGCCGAACACGGCCTCCTGGAAGGTCAACGTGACGTCGCGCCGCAGATCCCCCTTATCGCCCTTGCCTCCGAAGCCGAAAGCCCCGAGCAGATCTCCGAAGACGCCGTCGAGCCCCATGTCCGCGATGTTCGAGAAGTCGAAGGGCATGCCGCCGAAGGGACCTGCACCTGCACCGGCGCCTCCGATCCCCGCCGCCCCGAACCGATCGAACATCGCCTTCTTCTGCGGGTCACTCAGAACCTGATAGGCGGCGTTGATCTCCTTGAAGCGCTCCTGCGCCCCCGGGTCGTCGGGGTTGCGGTCGGGATGGTGCCTGGCGGCCAGCTTGCGGAAAGCCGACTTGATCTCATCGGGAGTCGCCTCCCGCGGCACCTCGAGGACCTCGTAGGGATCGCGCACGAGCCGGGACATAGCACGCTGTCGCCTCTCCCGCATCGACCGAACGGGCCGTCGACATCCACCATGCCCGGTGATAGCCCCGATCCAGGAGGTCCTCATGCACGCGCGTCCCGCACTGGGCTTCGCAGCTTCCGCTGCCGTCGCCGCCTGCGCCGCTAACCAGCTTCCCCCCCAGCCAGTCGCCCTCGAGGCCGCGCCCGTCGCAACCGTCGTCGCGCAGCCCGCCCCGCCCGCGACGCTCGTCACTCCCGATCCCGTCGAGCCCGAGCCTCCGACGACCTCCTCCGAGTTCGATCTCGACGGCTACGTCGCCCCCCGCCAACGGGACCGCACGCCCGCGGTCCGTGAGATCCCGGCGTCCGTCCGACTGCGCCGGCTTTGGGCCACGCGAGTCGGCCGCACCACCTTCCGGACGACCATGGCGATGGTCGGAGACGCGATCGTCATCGGCACGCACGGTGCCACGCTCGACAAGAAGAACGAGCCCTCCGACGGGGTCTACGTTCTCGAGGCGCGGACAGGCAAGCAGACGCGCCTCATCAAGCCCCCCGGCGCCGGCGACCTCGACGTCGGGGGCATCGCAGTCGATGCTGGCAACGTCTACTTCGGCACCGACAATGGCCAGATCGTGGCTGCGACGCTCGACGGACGCATTCTCTGGAAGGCGTCGGGACGCGGGAAGATCCGCCCGACTCCCGCGCTCGGAGACCTCGATCGCGACGGCGCGATCGACGTCGTCGTCGGCGACGAGGGCGGCACGCTCATGGCCCTCGACGGCAGGACGGGGAGCAGGATCTGGTCGGTGGTGACCGGGCAGAACCGCTACGACGCGGCGGGCTTCATCGGGGCGGCTGCGCTCGTCGATCTGGACGGGGACGGAGGGCTCGACGTGGTCGCCGGCGCGCGAGACGGCGTGCTCGGTGCCTACCGCGGTCGCGACGGCGCTCCGCTGTGGCAGGTGGGCGGCAGCTCGGGGATCCACGCGTCGCCCAGCGCGCTCGACCTCGATCACGACGGCAAGCCCGAGATCCTTGCAGCGTGGTCCTACAGCGACGTGGTCATCCTCGACGGTCGCACGGGGCGCAAGCGATGGAGCGCGGCGGTCGAGCAGGACGGCGCGGGGATCGAGGGGCTGTTCGGCTCGCCCGTGCCACTGCCCGGCTCGCCCGGCGTGCTCGTCATCCCCACAGCATGGTGGGGCAAGGAGGACGGCATCGTCGGCATCGGGATGAAACGCCGCGACTTCAAGAGCCATGAAGGCCGCGTGTCATCGACCGCGGTAGTGACCGATCTCGACGGGGACGGCGTCCCGGAGGCAATTGTCGGCACCGAGGCGCGGTCGATTGTCTCTGTGCGCGCCGACGGGGGCTACGCCCGTCTCGCAACGTTGGGCGGGGCTGTCGAAGCGCCCACGATGCTGGCGGACGTCGATGGCAACGGGACGTGGGAGCTGCTGGTGGCGTCCAACGACGGGATGCTCACGTGCTTCGAGACCGGCTCACGAGCTCGCCCCGAGGTGCCGAGGTTCCGCGGCTCGGATCCGCACAACACGGGGCAGCTGGGAGCGATGAATCTGGGGTGGCGCTCGGACCGCAAGCCGCGCCCCCAGGCGTCGCGCTCAACGCAGACGGGCCCGCAGCCGCGGATCGACTATCTGTCCTGTTGCTCGGCGCTGCAGGACGCCGGGCGCCTCGCCCCGGCTCCGCGCAACGCGAGGCTGTTGCAGGCGGCCGCGGGCTGCACGGCTGCTGCTGCCGCGGGGGTGGATCGCGCCGAAGCGATCGGAGCGATCGAGCAGGCGCTGCAGAGTATTCCCCTTCCACCCTCCTGCAGAGGCCCGAGCTGAGAGGAACAGGACTCCGCGGGCCGCAACCGCAGGACTCCCGTTGCGCGCCTTCTTGTGGTGGGAGCCGGTCCTGATCCGTTATGATTTGCCGACGCTCGGGGATGGAGGACCAGCCACATGGGTATTCAGGAACTCGCATCGCGGCTCGCCAGCACGACTCGCACCGGCATGACGCCGGAGCTCGCCATGAAGCTCAAGCTTCGGGACACCGACACGTTCCGCGGACAGCTCCTCGGCATGAGCACCGAGACGAACGGACCGCTCGGCGTCTACCTCGTCGGCGTGTACGTCGTCGATGACACCGACTTCTGGAGCGACGGCGAAATCTACCGTTGGACCATCCCGGTCCTCGGCGACAAGAACGGCAAGGCGCGCTGGAGCGCCCTGAGCGGGCTGCCCGAAGGTGACCCGCCGCATGACGTCGGCTCCCACGAGTGGATGACCAACATCCACCTCAACGACCTGCCGCTGCTCGCTGTCATCCCGCCGGATCCGGACATCGACTCCTGCACGATCCGCATGGCGTTCTACGACGACGACGGCGCGCTGGCCGATGTTCCCAAGGCCATGGGCGCCGGCTACGAGGCCCTGGCGACCTGCCAGCACGTCGTGTCGGGTCCCGATCAAATCATCCAGCCCGTGCGCCACGCGATCTTCACCTCGCTGCGCGCCGAGCAGGACGACATCCTGATCGATCAGGACCTGATCCTGCGTCGGGGCGAGCGGATGAACTTCAACTGCGGCTTCGTCGGGTCGGTCATCAACTCGATGATCCGCGTGTACTACTTCATTAAGGACGAGCAGCGCACCGAACAGGCAGGCCCGGAGATGCTCCGCAAGGGGCAGATCGAGATCGTACGGTTCAAGTCCAAGATGGAACCGGGCGGACGCATCGCGCTGTTCGCGCGCGGCGCAGATGTCACGGCGCCCGCCTTCGGCGAGCTCAACACCGACACCCCGTTCGTGAACAAGGTGCTCGACGACCGCTCCGTGCACACCGTGAAGGACGGTTTCGAGATCCGGGCCGCCGGCCCCGCCAAGTTCATCGCGTTCTACACCCCGCCCCAGGCCGTCACTGCCTGAGCGTGCCGCGGCCGCTTCGCCTCCTCCTCCACCCAGCCACCACCCCGATCGCCACGAGCAACCAGCCGGCGCGCGTCGGCCCCGTACCCCGCGTACGGCAACCGCAGCCGCCGTCGTCCGGCGTGTCGATGACCGCAGGCTCCGCGTTCTCCCCAGCCTCGCCCCCAGCCCCGCCGTCTCCCGACGCCCCTGCCGACGCCTCGACGCCTCCGTTCGCATCCGCTCCGCCGGCTCCCGCCTCGGGGCCGGGCTCGGGCCCGGGCTCGGGGCCCGCCTCCGGACCTTCATCCACACCCGCGTCCGGCACCACGATCGGCGAGCACGTGCCGAGGGTTCCCGCGGCCGTAGGGATCTGCTTGCAGGTCCCTCCAGGCTCGCAGTCCGCCGACGTGCAGCAGAATCTTGCGCACTTGTACGCCCCGCCGCAGTACGTCCCCGACTTGCAGAGCAGACTCGTCTGATCGCACAGCCCCCCCTGCTCCACCGTGTGCACCCCCGACTCGCAGACCGCTTCGCCGTACTCGTCGAGCGTGCACACCTCTCCCTTCGCTCCATCACACCCGTCGTTCGTCAGGGGATTGCACGCGCTCGTGGCGGGGAAACACTTGCCGTCAACGTCCGCGAGGACGTCGATCACCACATCGCCGGCGCCGGCATCTTCGCACACACCGACCGTGAGCCCGGTCGCGTTCGCAGGCGAGACGTCCTCGCCGCTCTCCGCCTCGAGCCAGGCGATGTACCTCGATGCCAGCGTGTACAGGCCGCCGTCTCCACAGTAGTCGGTCGACTTCGCCCACGCGCGCGAGGTCACACCCACGAGCCACAGCTCACAACCCTTGAGCACGTAGGCGGGCCCGCCGCTGTCTCCGTTGCAGGTGTCGGGCTTGCCCGGCTTGCCAGCGAGCATCTCGGTATCGACGTGGCGGACGTGTGGGGTCACCGCCTTGTAGAGATCCCCCGAAGTCCACGGCATCTCGTAGATGCCGTAGCCTGCGATGTGGATATCCCGGTTGGGATAGAGCATCGGGTCGATCTCGTCGGGCGGCAGAACCGGTGTCACCTTCGCTCCCGCGATCGGCTCCTTCAAGACCACCACGCCGATGTCGTTCACCAGCCCCATCCCGTCCGGATCCTTCTTCGCCATCGGATCGTAGTCCGGGTGCGGCAACGCCTTCACCACCTCGTGCAGCTCGCTCTGACTCAACGACGCCGGATGCGTGACCCCATAGGCGACCCACACGTCGCCGGAGCCCTGGTCCAGACAGTGCGCCGCAGTCACTACCGTCTTCGGCGCCACGAGCGTCCCGGTGCAGAACGGTTCTCCCGTGGAGTCGGTCAAGGCCACCGTGGAGGGATAGTCGTCCGGGCTGGCGACCTCTCCCCCGACCACGGGGAACGCCTTTGACTCCGTCGGCGCGAAAGACTGATCGGGGTGCACACCGCACGCGCCGAGCCACGCTGCGAGGGTTACCAAAGACGCGCTGAGACGATACGACATCGACGTTCTCCGGGGGAAGCGACACGGCGCCGGACGGGTGCGCACGCAGGCATCCTAGCGGCGGAATGGGCCGTGCGCCACGCGACGGAGAGGTGGAGGACGCGGGAGGGAGGGCTACTCGTAGGTCACGCGGAAGATGCCGAACTTGTTGTTCAACCACGTGCTGGTGATGGCGTCGAAGTTCTTCACTCCCCCGCCCAGCTCGTTCTTCAATCCGTTCTTCCGGCCGTGCTCGGTCACGAAGTACATGGTCTTCACGCCCTTGTTCTTCTCGGCCTGAACCCACTCGGTGAACTTGGACCCGCTCGAGACATACGCCGGGATGCGGTTGCTCGTGTAGAAGTTCTCGCCCTTCCAGTTCATCTGGTAGGCGATGATGGGCTGCTCGGGACCCTTGCGATCCTTGTAGTAGGCCAGGATCGTGTCGCGCTGTCCCCAGTGCGGCGCCGTCTTCACCATGTAGATGTCGAGGGCCCACACCGCCCAGACCCCGGCCATGGCCAGGATCACGGCTACCACGTGCTGCCGGAACCTGCGGAAGGCGAGCAGGAACATCAGCCCCGTGGCCACCATCGCGAACGCCGTCAGCATCCCCGAGAAGTCCAACGAGTCGGGCCACGAACGACCGTAGTTGTACGTGAACAGATGCAACAGCCGTCCCTGGCCGTTGACATCCCCCTTGGGCCTCGCCACCAGGTCCCGTCCGACCAGCGCCACGACGACCGCCGCTGCGATCCCCACGGCGCCGAGGAGCACCTCCTCGTAGTAGTACGTCGGCTGCGGACGCGGTCTGGCATTGGATGCCGAGCTCCGATAGCCCGGCTCCGATGCGTCGGTGCCCGGGCCTTCGGCGTCCTCCTCCGGCTCCAGCGGAGGGCCGTCGCTCTTGCGGGAGCCGAAGTAGGCGATCCCCGCGACGAGGATCGCCGTCCCGATCAGGATGCTGGGGATTGCGATCCAGAGCATGCCCGGCCGGGCAGTCATCGTCTCGATCTCGACGTTCCCGAACAGGCGCCCCGGGAACAGGCGGAAGAAGCCGTAAATGAGCAGCCCGGTCCCGGTCACGATCGACGCGACATAGCCCGTCATCGACCAGCGGCCGACGCCGGCGAGCTGCCTGCGGCCGATCATGCGATCGACGACGAGGCCGGTGAGCATCGCGGCAGGCGGCACGGCAGGGAAGATGTAGTGGTGGAACTTGGTCAGCATCGCCGTGAACAGGGCGAACGCGAACACGAACCACATCGTCAGGAACACCGCCGCACCACCCTTGCCCTGCGCGGAATCATCCCTGCGTCGGGCCCACCACACGAGCCCCGCGGGCACCAATCCGGTCCAGGGGAAGAAGGCGTAGCCGAGCTGCCAGATGAAGTAGCGGAAGGAGACGTCGTCGCCGACGTTGGT
>CAYMUE010000021.1:25277-56648 GCA_964393505.1 uncultured Polyangiaceae bacterium | reverse complement strand
GGGGGGGGGGGGGGGGGGGGGGGGGGGGGGGGGGGGGGGGAGGGGAGGGGGGGGGGGGGGGGGGAGCAAATTGGGGACGGCCATTGACAACACGTGAAGTTGCATATAGGGTAACGGCTGGTCAAGGCGCAAGGCCCCGATGTCCAGAAAGAAGATCTCCACCACCATCTACATCACGCCTGAGCAGGCGGACCGGCTCAAGCTTCTGCACGACCGCACGAAGGTGCCGATCGCGGTGTACATCCGCGAAGGCATCGACATGGTCTTGAAGCACTACGAGCACGTCCTGCCGGGTCAGATGAGTCTCGTGACCGAGACGGCTGCATCCCCGCCCAAGAAGTGACATACCACGCACGCTGGCGGCTCCGGGTGGTCCGAGAAGCCGCGGTTCCCTCCAAGCAGCCTCCCGTTGCCCCATGCCGACACCTCTGAAGCTCATCCGGAACTTCTCCATCATCGCCCACGTGGATCACGGAAAGAGCACGTTGGCCGATCGCATGCTCGAGGTCACCGGAGTCCTGACCGACCGCGAGAAGGTCGATCAGTTTCTCGACCGCATGGACATCGAGCGCGAGCGGGGGATCACGATCAAGGCTCAGACCGTGCGGTTACCGTACAAGGCCTCGGACGGGCAAGTCTACCAGCTCAACCTGATCGACACCCCTGGGCACGTGGACTTCCACTACGAGGTCTCGCGCAGCCTCGCGGCGTGCGAGGGGGCGCTTCTGGTGGTCGATGCCACGCAGGGCGTGGAAGCGCAGACGCTCGCGAACGCCTACGTCGCCATCGAGAACAGCCTCGAGATCATCCCTGTGCTCAACAAGACCGACCTGCCGTCGGCCGACATCGACAAGACCCGTCGCGAGATCGAGGACGTGGTGGGGTTGAGCTGCGAGGGCGCGGTTGCCGTGAGCGCGAAGACGGGGGTGGGGGTACCGGAGGTGCTCGAAGCGCTCGTCGCGAAGGTGCCGCCGCCGAAAGGTAACGAGGCGGGGCCGTTGCGGGCGCTGATCGTAGACAGCTGGTACGACAGCTATCGCGGGGCGGTGATGCTGGTGCGTGTCGTGGACGGCGTGCTGCGCAAGGGGCAGCGCATCCGCCTGCTCGCGACCGGGCGTGACTACGAGGTGGTGGATCTCGGGGTGTTCAGCCCGAACGCGACGTCGCTCACGGAGTTGGGGACGGGGGAAGTCGGGTATGTGGCGGCCAACATCCGGAGCGTGAAGGACACGAACGTGGGCGACACGTTGGTGGAGTTCTCGAAGACATCGCCGCCGGCGCTGCCCGGTTTCCGGGTGGTGAAGCCCATGGTGTTCGCGGGCATCTTCCCTACGGACAACGCGGACTACGGGGCGTTGCGTGACGCGCTCGAGAAGCTGCATCTCAACGACAAGGCATTCGCGTTCGAGCCCGACACGAGCGAGGCGCTCGGCTTCGGCTTCCGCTGCGGGTTCCTCGGTCTGCTGCACATGGAAGTCGTGCAGGAGCGTCTCGAGCGGGAGTATGACCTCGACCTCATCACGACCGCTCCGAGCGTCATGTACCGTGTGACGCTCCTCGACGGCAGTGTGGTCGAGGTGGAGAACCCCGCGCGGGTGCCGGCGGTCCACAAGATCGATCACATCGACGAGCCCGTGGCGAAGGTGGTGATCCACACACCGGCGACCTACGTGGGGCCAGTGCTGACCCTCTGCGAGGAGCGTCGCGGGGTGCAGAAGTCGATCTCGTACTCGTCGACGGACCGTGTGATCGTGACCTACGAGCTGCCGCTCGGCGAGATCCTGTTCGACTTCCACGATCGTCTCAAGAGCGTGTCCCGCGGGTATGCCTCGATGGACTACGAGGTGATCGGGTTCCGCACGAGCGATCTGGTGAAGATCGACTTCCTGGTGAACGGTGAGCCGCTCGACGCACTGGCGGTGATCGTGCACCGCGAGAGCTCCTACATGCGGGGGCGCGACCTGTGCAGCAAGCTCAAGGAGCTGATTCCTCGCCAGCAGTACGAGGTGGCGGTGCAGGCAGCGATCGGCTCGCGAGTGATCGCGCGAGTGAACGTGAAGGCCATGCGCAAGGACGTCACGGCGAAGTGCTACGGCGGCGACATCACGCGCAAGCGCAAGCTGCTCGAGAAGCAGAAGGCGGGCAAGAAGCGCATGAAGCAGGTGGGGTCGGTGGAGATCCCCCAGGAGGCCTTCCTGGCCATCCTCAAGGTCGACACCTGAGAGCCCCCGGCAAGCGCTCCTCCGCCACCCGCCAGCGCGTCCACATCCCCCACGCATCGACATCCCCCACGCGCGCAGCGACATCCCCCACGCGCAGGGCTTCGCGACAGCAAAGCCTCTCCGCGATGCGCGCGCCACGGTCCCGCGTGCACCTGGCATCGATCGGCGCAGGGGCCTTGCGAAAGCAAGGTCGTCGCGCCTTCAGGGACTCAGTTGTTGGGGGGGGGGAAGAGGATCAGACCCAACCGCGGAGGGTCATGGCCTTCACGACGCTGTCGATCGCGACCATATAGGCGGCGTTGCGCGTGTAGACCTTGCGGGCCTTGGACATCTCGAGGACCTTGTGGAAGGCGACGGTCATCTTGTGGTCGAGCTTGGCCTTCACCTCTTCCTCGGACCAGTAGAAGTTCATGTCGTTCTGGACGCCCTCGAAGTACGAGCACGTGACGCCGCCGGCGTTGCAGAGGAAGTCGGGGATCACGAAGACGTTGTTGGCCTTGAAGACCTCGTCGGCTTCAGGGGTCGTGGGTCCGTTGGCGCCTTCGGCGATGATGCGGACCTTCTTGCTGACCTTCTTGGCGGTCTCACCCGTGAGCACGCCTTCGATGGCGGCGGGGATGAGGATGTCGACGTCCTTGGAGATCCAGGCGTCGGCGTCTTCGATCAGGTAGCCGGCTTCTTTGGCCTTGGCCTTGTTGATGGTTCCGTACTGGTCGGTGATCGACATCAGGAACCTGGGATCCACGCCTTCCTTGCGAGTGAAGGTGTAGGAGCACTTGTCGTGGTTGTCCCAGCAGGCGACGCACTCGATCTTGCCGCCGATCATGTCGAGGTAAGTGAGGGCAGCGTACTGGGAGACGTTGCCGAAGCCCTGCAGCGCGCAGGTGGTCTTCTTGCCGTCGATGCCGAGGTGCTTGAGGGCCTCGCGGACGGTGACGATGACGCCGAAGCCGGTGGCGGGGGTACGGAAGAGCGAGCCGCCGCCGCCGAGGGGTTTACCGGTGATGACGCCAGGGGTGTAGGTACCGACGAGCTTGGAGTACTCGTCCATCATCCAGCCCATCATCTGGGGGGTGGTGCCGACATCGGGCGCCGGGACGTCCTGACGGGGTCCGATGTTGCGCCACATGACGTCGACCCAGCCGCGGCAGATGCGC
This sequence comes from uncultured Polyangiaceae bacterium, assembly GCA_964393505.1. Lineage (GTDB taxonomy): Bacteria > Myxococcota_A > Polyangia > Polyangiales > Polyangiaceae > JACRCQ01. Next base: position 53,269 of record CAYMUE010000021.1, on the reverse strand, counting down.
TCTTTTTCGGTCACGGAGAGGGTGGAGGGGTCGCAGATGACGCCGCCCTTGCCGCCGCCGAGGGGGATGTCGGCGACAGCGCACTTCCAGGTCATCCAGGTCGCGAGGGCGCGGACGGTGTCGATGGTCTCGGCGGGATGGAAGCGGATTCCGCCCTTGCACGGGCCACGGGCGTCGCTGTGCTGCACGCGGAAGCCGCGGAACATGCGCATCTCGCCGTTATCCATGCGGACGGGGATCTGGAAGCTGAACTCGCGCAGCGGAGTGCGCAGCATCCCGCGAATGTCGGGCGAGAGGTCGAGCTGATCGGCAACTTGATCGAACTGACGCTGAGCCATCTCGAACGGATTGAGCTTCGAGGACATCTCTACCTACCTCCGTGACGTGACCGCTTCCCTTGACGAGGGATCGATTGGCAATTCGGGCGCTATCGACTGCCGACAGGCACCGAATGCACAACGGCCTACGCCCGGGGCAGGGGCGCGTCAAGCTCTGGTTGTCCCAGGTGAATCAGGTATACAGACCGGCTGGGCGAGGCGGATGCCCGGAGGTTTCATGACGGACAAGGCACGGCCGAAGGCGCTGCAACTGTATCTCGAGCTGCGGGAGTATCCGATCCTGAGCGACGAGATCCGCAAGCGCATGCGCGAGGAGATGTTCCGTCGCGGGGTGATCCGCAGCGATCAGTTTGAGGAGGTAGTCCGCGAGAAGGCCATCGCGTCGCAGCAGCGCGAGCGGCTCGACAACCCCTGGCAGAACGAGCTGGCGGAGGTCTGGGAGCTGCGCATGCGTCGGGTGCGCGACATCCTCACCGAGTTCTACTTCGCGCACAACCTGCCGCACAGCCTGTTCGAGAGCATCGTGGCCGACGTGCTCGGCGAGCGGGACAAGCAGGATCTGGTCCTGAGCTTCAACCCGGAGCTGGCGCCGTGGGACATGCTGTTCGCCCAGGGCGAGGAGTACGAGAACGCGCCGCCGGAGCAGCGCGATCGCATGCTGCACCACCTGCAGGAGATCGTCGTCGTGCTCACCAAGGGCATGCTCAGCGATCAGCTCGCGTTCGTGGGGCTCGCGCGCAAGCACTTCAAGATCGCCGACTTGAAGGACATCAGCCGTCGGCGTATCGGACGCGGAAAGGTGGGTGGAAAGGCCGCGGGCATGCGCCTGGCCTGGCGTGCGCTGCAGACCCCGTCCCCCGACGATCCCATCGACCTGGCGCCCCGCGTGAAGATGCCGGAGTCGTGGTTCATCGCCGCGGACCTCTACTACGAGTTCGTCGAAGCCAACGACCTGTTCGGCTGTCTGAACCAAAAGTACAAGGATCTGGAGCAGAGCCGCGAGGACTTCCCCGCCCTGCGCGAGCTGTACGAGTCCAGACCCCTGCCGCGGAGCATCGTGCGTCGGCTGGAGGACGTGCTCGAACAGGTCGGCAACGCCCCTCTCATCGTGCGGTCCTCCTCGCTGTTGGAGGACAACTTCGGACAGTCCTTCGCCGGCAAGTACGAGACCCACTTCGTCGCCAATCAAGGCGACAGGGATGCCCGCCTGCGCTCCCTGTGCCTCGCGATCCTCAAGGTGTACGCGTCGGTGCTCAATCCTGACGCCCTGGCGTATCGCAAGCAAATGGGGCTCATCGACTACGACGAGCGCATGGCGGTGCTGCTCCAGAAGGTCGAGGGCTCGGAGTACAACGGGCTCTTCTTCCCCCAGGCGGCCGGCGTGGGGTTCAGCTACAACCCGTACCGCTGGACGCCGGCGATCGATCGCCGCGGAGGATTCCTGCGGATCGTGTGGGGGCTCGGCACACGGGCCGTGGATCGGGTCGCTGGGGATCACCCGCGCATGGTCGCCCTCAGCCATCCCACCCTGCGACCGGAGCGCAATTCCCGGGAGGTGCGCCGCTACTCGCAGCACTTCATCGACGCCATCGACCTGCAGCGCAACGAGCTGGTCACGCTGCCGGTCACCGACGTAGTGCGCCACGACTTCCCGGGGCTTCGGCACTTCGCTGCGATTGCCTCGGGTGACGATCTGCTCCCGATCCACCTGAACGATCCGCGCATCCCACCCGAGGACTACGTGTTCACCCTCGACGGGCTCCTGCGCAACAGGAAGTTCGTCACGATCATGCGCACGATCCTGCGCAAGCTCGAGCAGGGCTACGACCGCCCCGTGGACATCGAGTACACCATCGAGATCGTCCCCGGTGCGGACCCCGACTTCATCGTGCATCTGCTGCAGTGCCGTCCGCAGGCCCACAACCAGGAAGGCGAGGCAACCACCCTGCCTCGCGACGTCCCGCCGGAGCGCATACTGCTCGCATCCTCCAGCACCGTCTCACGAGGCCGCGTCGCCAACATCCGATATGTCGTCTATGTCGACCCGGAGCGCTACACCCGTGTCCAGACCATGCGAGAGAGAGCGCGTATCGCGCAGGTCCTCGGAAGGCTCAACCAGAAGCTCTCGGGCAACGCGTTCATCTTCGTGGGGCCCGGGCGCTGGGGCAGCTCGAACCCCGAGCTCGGCGTGCCGGTGTCCTATGCGGACATCTACAACTGCGACGCGCTCGTGGAAGTCCCCATCGCGATCCGCGACGAGGAGCCCGAAGCGTCGTTCGGCACCCACTTCTTCCAGGACCTGATCGAGAGCCGCATCTACCCGTTGGCGGTCTACCCGGAGCGGCAAGGCGACAGCTTCAACTTCGAGTTCTTCCGCAACGCACCCAACGCGCTCGACCGCTTCCTGCCCGAGGACGCGGCCTCGATGGCGGAGCTGGTCAAGCTGATCGTGGTGCCCGAAGTGACCGGGGGGCTGGTGCTCGAGCTGGTGATGGACGACAGCGAGAACGAGGCGGTGATCGGGTTCCTGAACCAGCCGACGGACTGACGGATCGACGGGCGATTCGGGCTGGCGGCCGCCATCCATTCAAGCTCGCAACCGTCCGTAAATGCGTTGATCGGAGCGAGGCACGCCTCGTGCTTTCTGCCCGAGCATGCACAGCAAGAGACTCCCCGACTCGAAGCTGGACGTCGTGTTCAAGATGCTGTTTGCGCGTCCCGATGCCAACGACCTGCTCATCGCGCTGCTGAACGACGTGCTGGAGCCGGAGGTCCCCATCGCATCCGTCACGTTGCTCAATCCGGATCTGGCCAAGGACAGCCTTTCCGATCGGGGCACGGTGCTCGACCCGCACGTGCGATTGGCCGACGGTCGCGTGGTGGACGTCGAGATGCAGATGCGGCGAGACGAGATCCTCAAGAGGGCGGTCTACGGGCTTGCACGGTTGCAGCGTCCCCAACTCGATGTCGGGGACGACTACAGGAAGCTCAAGCCTTGCATCGGAATCGTGTTTCCGGGGTACAGGCGGGCGCCATCGGAGTGCTGCCACTCCAAATTCAGGTTCCGTGATGTTCGAACCGGAGAGGAGCTCTGCGATGACCTGGAGCTGCACTTCGTGGAGTTGCCCAAGCTGCCTGCGGCGCACACGGAGGAGTACCGCAGAGGGGGCGGGCTCGCGCGCTGGGCGTCGTTCCTGATCAACGATGCCGAGGAGCTGATGCGGGAGCTGGAGACGAGCGATGAGAGGACAGCGAAGGAGAGGGCGCTGTTGCGCGAGCTTGCGCTCGATCCGGAAGCGCAGCGGATCATCCGAGAGCGCGAGGAATCCCAGATGCTCTACGAGATGGAGCTGGAGTCTTGGGAGGCTCGTGGCAAGGCGAAAGGCAAGGCGGAGGCTGTCCTTGCCATGCTCGATGCGAGAGGTCTTCCGCTCAGTGAGGTGCAGCGATCGACGATCCGCGACTGCGGCGAAATGGCCGAGCTCGATCGATGGGTCCGTCGGGTGCTGAGCGTCGGCAGCTTCGACGAGTCGCTTCGAAGACAGCCTGCCCGCCGAGTCTGATGCGGCCTACGCTGTCGTTTCCGGCGGCCGCAGCGATCGCGATTATCCGTGGCGCGATGACTCTGGTCCGGAGGTGACTTGGAGCAGGTCAGTTCTCTCGCAGCGTTCGGCGATCGGAGCTTCGGCGCAGACGCGCCGTCGTGATCGCTCCGAGCAGCAGCGCGACCAGCCACGCGGCCCCCCCCGAACTCCGCGTGCTCGTACACGCGCACCCGCCGTCGGACGCAGCCGCCTCCGCGGCCGGGCCCACGGTTCCGGGCTGCGGCTCGTCGCCTGTCGTGGCATCGGGATACGTCGGTGGTGCCGAGTCCTTGCCGCCCGACGACGAATCCTTGGCGGCATCGGCGTGGGGAGAAGCATCGCCCGATGGTGCATCGGTTGCGTCGGGTGACGAAACATCCGGTGTGCTCGCGTCGGCCCCGCCCTCGGGTGCTCCGGCATCCGGCTCCGTGCATCCGCCGCCACCTGTTTTGGTGATCTTGAGCTGGTCGATTATCTCGTGGTTGCTCGGATTCTCCCCGAACAGCTGACGGCTCGTGCGCCACGTCTGCATCTCGAGCTGATCGCCGTCGACGTCGAACACGACGTAGTGGTAGTCGGTGGTGCACTTGATCCGCTCGGGCAGGCCGCTTCCGCAGGACAGGATCTGCAGGGCGCCTGCGCCTCCCGAGGTAATGTGGACGCTGCCCTGGTCGAAGGCGGTGGCGCCGACAGAGCACGGCTCGCTGCTGCCGGGGTTGCCCGCGGTCAGGCAGTTCGAGGGCTCATAGCGCTCGTACCAGTGGTTGTGGCTCTGCAGCACGAAGTCGACGTGGTGCTTCGCGAGCACCGGCACGAGGGCGGGGTTCTGATCGTTCTCGTTGGGCGGGTGCGAAAGCAGCGTGTTCGTCGTGTAGATCGGGTGGTGCATCATCACGAACTTCCACCTGCGCGGGTTGTTCGTGAGCACCTCGTCGAGCCACGCGGCCTGGTCGCCGAACGGAATCGACCCCTCGCGGAACAGGTACGAGTTGATCGAAACGAAGATCGCGTGACCCCAGGTGAAGTAGTAGTAGTCCTCCGTGCCGCTCGAGCCCGGCCCGCTGCTGCGCGGCAGCGCGAAGATCCGGTTGTACGTCGCCGTGTCCCCCACCACAGTGTCGTCGTCGTGGTTGCCCATCGAGGGCATGAACGGCACGTACCGGGCCGGGTCGCCGGTCCACCCGAGGAAGTTCTCCCACTGGGATGTGTCCTTGCCGGAGTAGACCAGGTCGCCGCCGGTCATGACGAAGTCCGGTCCCTCGTTGACGGCCTCGGCGAAGATCGAGGTCCACTCGTTGGTGCCGCCGACGGGCGTGTCGGGACGATTGTCCCCCAGGTACACGAACCGGAGCTTGCCGCAGGACGGACTCTGCGTCGGCGAAGTGCGGAAAGAGAACGGAGCCGACCAGCCGTCGGTGTCGTCTCCCACGCGGTAGAAGTACGTGCTCCCCGGCTTCAGACCGGTCATCTCGGCCTCGTGGATGTAGCCGAGATTTCCTGGCCCCAACTCCGACGTGCCCGAGGCCGTCGAGGTGAGCTTCGCAGCGTCGAGTCCCCACTGCACCTTCGAGCTCGCCGGATTCACCGTGTGCCAGGCCACCGTCATCGACGTCGAGGGGTCGTGGACGATCGAGAGTCGAAGCCACTTCGGCTCTGCGGATGCGGCAGAGGACACCGCGCTCGCGACACCGAACGTTGCGAGGCAGAGGATCCACAGACGAGGGGTCACGATGCGCTTGGCGAGCTTGCGGATCATGGTGATCTCACCTTGTATCACCGCGCCAGTTGGCTCGCAGCCTGGATCGAAGTGATCGAGCGAGGGTCACCGCGGGCTGCTGGCCCAACGAGCGAGAGACTCGACCTCGCGGTCGTTTCCCACGAGCGGAGGCATGACGCCGCGCCAGACGTTGCCGACCTGGTCGGCTTCGCGCAACCCCTCGAGGAATGCCCGAGTCGCAGGGAATCCGCGATCGCCGAGCTTCGCTCGAAGCTCGACGGGGGCGTGACACGCCCTGCACTGGACCGAGAACATGGCGCCTCCGACAGTGTCGTCCGCAACGCCCGACGGCGTCTCGAGCCGAGCGGACCGTCGCGCGAGCCTCACTCGCTCCGCTTGGGTGCCGTTGGCGAACACGACGCCGGGCACGGACCAGGGCAGGACGGCGGCGTGTCTCGCGCGCTCGAAGCAGAGGAGCGCAGCGCAGCAAAGCGCGAGGGCTCCCACCGGGGCGAGGCGCTCGACGGGGTGTCGCCGCGCCGCAACCAGCGTCAGCGCTGTCAGGGTTGCGAGAAGCGCAGCGACGAAGGTCAGTCGGCCCGCCTGCTCGGCATGGGCGCCGAGGCGCGTGGGAACCTCGAGCCAGGCGTTGCGAGCGAAGTGCGACGAGGCACCGATCCAGAGCACGACCATCGCAGCGGCCAAGACGATCGCGGATACCACGGTGCCGATCACGATGCGGCGGGAGCCTGCGCCGTCGATTCTCGGCGCCATCCAGGCCCAGGCAGCGGCGCCCCCGATGGTCAGGGCGGTCGCGACGCGGACGGCCAGGACCGGGATCACCCACCCGGAGAGCATCACGTCGCGAACCGCGTGGGATTCGATCCACTGCGCCGGGTTCCAGAGCAGGGCTGCGACCGCGGCCCCGAGGAACACACCGAGAGCGGCGACGGCAGCAGCAGTGTAGCCAGCCGTTCTGGCGATGGCGGTGCTGCGGGAGCTGACCTGAACAGTCCACGCAACGAGCCAGACGGCGGGGCTGGCTGCGAGGGCGACACCCGCGGGACCGAGCGCTTCGCGAACTACGCGGACAGTCTCGCGTGACGAGGACGCGAGGGCGAGAGCGGCCGCAGCGACGACGGGCAGCGCGAGGGTGAGGGCGAAGACCAGCAGGGTGCGAGCCGCGTGGCGTCGCGCGTCCCGCGTGAGAGCGTCGTCCGGGACAGCGACGAGGATCCACCCAGCGCCCGCGCACGCGTGGGTGATCACGATCGCTGCGTGAACGATGGCGGTGCTGGTGCCGTTCGCGTTCAGGAGGTCGAGTGTCGTGGACATCGCCGTGGGCCTCAACCGTTCGAGTAGCCGCAGGCGGCGAGGAGGACGGAGATCCCGGCGAGCGCGATGACGATCACCGTGGTGGCGCGGCGCAGGGCCTCACGGCGGGGCAGAGCCCAGAACGGGGCGAGGCAGAGCGCGCCGAAGGAAAGAAGGGCTGCGACGACGGCGAGCTGCTCGCCGCGGAGCGGTCCGATGCGGGCCGGGAGCACTCGAATCGCCTGGTAGGCGGGCATGAAGTACCACGCTGGCCGCAGCCCTTCGGGCGCCGGCTGCAACGTGTCGTGGCGCGGCAACACGGGCGGAGGCCACAGGGCGACCGCAGTGGACAGCAGCCCGAAGGCGACGATCCAGACCACGAGCTCGCGGCGCAGGAAGTCGGGGAACCACGGCACGGTGGGGGTCGAGGCGGAGCACGATGAACCGTGCGCGCGGACGAGGGAAAGGTGCGCAGTCGCGGCGAGCAGCAGGGCGGCTGGAAGCAACCCGACGTGGAAGGCGAAGAAGCGGTGCGCGATCTCGAGGTCGGAGCCGCCGCCGGCAGCGATCGATGCCAGCGTGGGTCCAACAAGGGGGACAGATGCCAGGAGTCCCAGGTCGACTCGGGCCGCAAGCGCGCTCGCCTGATCCCCGGGCAGCGCAGCGCCGGTGGCAGCCAGAGCGAGGACGAGCGCGAGCATGAAGGAGCCGGCGATCCATGTGAGCTCACGGGGACGGCGGAACGCGCGCGACGCGAACGTGATCCCGAGGTGCAAGAGGGCGAGGGCGACGAGGAGGTGACTGCAGAGCGCGTGCAGTCCCCGCACGAGCCATCCGAAGGGCACTTGGGAAGAGAGGTGAGCGACACTCTCCCAAGCGAGTTCTCCCGGACGGAAGTGGAGCAGCAGGAGCAGTCCTGTCAACGCCTGCACGAGGAGGCAGAGCAGGGCGAGGCCGGCGAGGTACCAGCCGATGCGCGAACGATCGTTCGGCACACGAAGCGATCCGAGGGACACGCAGGCGGCAGCTCCGAATCGTTCGCTCCACCACCGCGAGGGAGCGGTCGACGAGGGCGGGAGCTCGCGCGCCTCAGGTCCCGACGAAGATGCGTCCATCGCGGACCTCGACCGGGATCGAACCCAGGGGGGAAACGGCAGGGCCGGAGCGAGGGGCGCCGGTCGCTGGATCGAAGGTGGCCCCATGGCAGCCGCAGTGCAGGTCGTCCTTGTCGGCGCGAAATCGCACCGTGCACCCCAGGTGGGTGCACGACGCGACGAAGGCCACGAGGGTGCCGTCGTGACGTCGGAGGACGGCGATGGTCGCATCGGCGGCCCGGGCGAGGCGCATCTGCCCGGGCGCAAGCTGGGCGTCGGCGCAGACCTCGACCCTGGACGGCGCTCGTGCGGTGGGCAGCCCCGGGGCCGCCAGGTAGCGTCCGACCGGCCATGCCGCGAGCGCGGCAGCACCCGAGGCGACTGCGACGGAAGCAGCGCCGAGAGCGTCGCGGCGGGAGGATGACGTGTCGGACGGGGCGGCCATGGGCTGGCGATAGTACCCGAAAGGGGAGGCGGTGCGATCAGGTTGGGGGAGCGGTGGGGGAGGGGTCGGTCGCGGGGCGTGCGAGCATCGACATGGCGCGACGCAAGAGCAGCAGCGAGCCGATGATCTGGAGGATGGTGAGAGCGACGGCGAAGGTGAGGGTGGTGGCTGCGATGGCAGCGGCCTGGTCTTCGGGGGCGCCGTGGCCGAAGCGGGAGAAGTAGTGCAAGGAGAACCAGTCGCGGGTGCCGACTCCCTGAGGGGTGATGGGGAGCGCAACGACGACCATGAGGACCGGGACGTAGGCGAAGGCGACCCCCGCAGGGATCTGGACGTCGAAGAAGAAGAAGGGGAGCCAGCTGCCGAGGAAGAGCACGACCATGTGGGGGAGGCGCAGAGCTAGGGCAGCGAGGTGCCCGCGAACGCCCACTTCGAACAGCGGAGCGAGGACCTGGCGTCTGGCGAGGAAGGGGGGGGCGAGGCGGATGACAGCGAGGTAGGCGATGCCGGCAATGGCGCCGCACACCACGGTGGGAGCGAGCCAGGGGATCTGCTCGTGGTCGAAGAGCAGAGAGAGGGTCATGAAGATGAACAGCGAGCCGAAGGTGGTGGCGTAGACGAGGAGGGTGGCGCCGGCGACGCGCCAGAGGGGGGCGTTGTAGGCGCGGGAGATGTACCAGGTGAGCCATGCCTGGCCGACGTGGTGGTTGACCAGCGAGGGGAGGTAGGAGAAGCCGCGGATGAGCCAGAATTCCCTGAATCGGACGGGGCACACGGTGCGGCGGTAGACGAACGAGGTAGCGAATGCGTCGGCGGTGAGCAGGGCGAGGTTGAACAGCGCGACGAACGCGATGAACGCGGGGTAGTTCACGCGTTGGAGGTGCTGGACGAACCTCGACAGGTCGAGTCGGTAGAGAAGGAAGGCGACGAGAGCGATCGCGATGACGAAGGGGAGGGCGCGGCGCCACAGGGGGCGTTCGTCGCGGGGGGCGGGCGGCGCGACGGCAGTGGTTTCGGGCTCGATTGCGGGCACGTGGACGACCTGAGGTTGGGGCAGGGGTTGTAGTCGGGTGTGAGGAGGCCGGCAACCCTGCTTGCGAATGGGTGGAGGCGGAAGGCCCTGTCGGAGTTGCGGGGCCCGGGTCGAGGTTGCGTCCGGTGCGCGACAGCGTCGAAGGAGGCGCTCGATCGCCTCCAATGTTGTAGAGTCGCGCCGGATCCATGCGAATCGCCCTCATCCTGACCAGCACCTATGCCCATCGTCCGGACCTCGGCGCTCACTCGGTGGCGGCTCACGACGCCAAGGTGGTGCGCGAGAAGCTGACCCAGAAGGGTTTCGAATTCGTCGTCGTGGACCTGGCGGTGTCTCCCGACGTGGACGAGCGGGTCGGGCAGGTGCTTCGAGAGCACAAGGCAGGGCCGGACGACGTCGTGGTGGTGTACGTGTCCTGCCAGGCGCATCTGGATGATGCAGGGGAGATCTCGCTGGAGACGGACGCCGCGCTCGCGGGCCAGGAGGCCCAGGGATCGCAGCGGATTGCCCTGTCGCGCTTGCGCTCCGCACTGAACGCGAGCGGTGTGCGCGGAGCGGCGGTGGTGATGGACCTGGTCTACGCAGGCGACGCCGACGCACTCGCGGCGGCCGACTACGTGTCGTCGGTGCGTCGGGTGTTCGCCCCCGAGGTGTCGGGCTATTCGATGCTGTGCGCTGTCCGTTCGATCGGCCAGTCGCTGCCGGATCGAACGGGCCCGTCGGCGTTCACCTCGCTGTTCCTCAAGACCCTCGATCGTTCGGAGTCGCGCAACGCGGCGGGAGCCGTGGTGGTATCGAAGGTCGTGGAGCAACTGAGGGACGACTCGGATTTGTACACCGACGTTCCATGCTTCTCGCTGATGGCGGGGCGACGGGATCTGCCGCTGTACTCGATCATGGAGGCGCTCAAGCACGCGCCGGATCGTCCGTCGTCACCGCTGGTGCGCGACTCGTCGCCTGCGCAGTCGGTTGGCGTGCCGGGCCTTCTGGCGGCTGCCGAACAGCACTTCGCGCGGGGGGCATGGGACGCGGCCGTCGAGGAGTACAAGAAGGCCTTGTTGCTCTTCGGCGAGGAGAAGTCCTCGCGTCGCGCGGAGGTCTACGTTCGTCTCGCAGACATGAAGGTGGCGCAGCAGCGTCGTCGAGAGGCCGCGATCGGCTATCGCAAGGCGTTGAGCGTGCAGCCGACCCACACGGGCGCGATGCGGGCACTGGCCGACGTGCTGCACTCGGAGGGCGACTACGCCGAGGCGGTTCGGGTGCGACGAACGCTGCTGGATCACACGCAGGAGTCGGAGGCGCGGCTCGGAGTGCTCATGGCGCTGGCAGACGACTGCGAGCGGGCTCGCGATGTGAAGGCGACAACGGAGGCGCTGGAGTCAGCGCGAGAGATCGCCCCGGCAGACACGGCGGTGCTGGCGCGTCTGGCGCAAGTCTACGATGCGTCCCACGAGTACCTGAAGGTCGTGGACATCAAGGTCGCGATCGCGAAGCTCAAGGTGCAGCCCGAGGAGCTGGCGCGCTCGCTGGTCAACGCCGCGGACTTCGCGCGGGAGCGTGCGGAGGCTCCGGAGCGGGCGTTGGAGATCTACCAGCTCGCGTTGGATGCGGACCCGGCCACGGCACGCGCGTTCGACGAGGTACTGCGGATGCTGGAGGAGCGCAGCGACCTGGACGCGCTCGAGAAGGCGATGCTGGCGCAGACTCTGCGCCTGGAGGTGGCGAAGGCGGAGGCAGCGCAGGCCGACGTCTGGCGTGCCATCGCGAACCTGCGATGGACGCGCAGGCGCGATCCGCAGGGAGCCATCGAAGCGTTGGACCGTTGTGTCACGCTGCTGCCACGCGATGTCGAGGCAAGGGCTGCGCTCGCCGACCTGCTCATCGAGACCGGGGATGTCGACGCGGCCCTGCTCTGTCTGGAGATCGCCGCGGTGCACGCTCCCGGGCGAGTAGAGACCTACCGACGTCTCCACGAGATCCTCGCCAAGGCGGGTCGGCTCGATCGCGCCTATCTCGCTGCGGCCGCACTCGTCGAGCTCGGTGAGGCCGAGATGCAGGAGCAGGTCTTCTACGACCAGTATCATCCGCTGACCCCCTCGCGCCCGGCCCGTCCCCTGGAGGAGGCCGCGTGGGACGATCTCTACCCCGCCGACTACGACCTGCACGTGCGCAGCATCCTGAGCGTGGTATCGCCCGTGGCCATCGAGTTCCGGCTCGGCAAGCTTCAACAGCTCAAGGCTCTACCGCCACTCGACCCGCGCGCGCGCCAGGATCCGGCTACCAGCACAGTGTCGCTCACGCGCACGTTCGTGTGGGCCTCCAAGGTGCTCAACTCGCCGCTTCCGGAGATCTACGTCGGCGAGAATGTCCCGGGCGGCATCGCGGCCGTGCCTGCCCACAGCCCCACGGCGATGGTGGGCAAGTCGGTGCTCAGCGGCAAGAGTCTGCTCGAGATGGCCTTCCTGGTGGGGCGCGACCTCACCTACTACCGTCCCGAGCACTACGTGCTGGTGCTGTACGCAACGCTCAAGGATCTGACGGCGTTGTTGCTCGCTGCGATCAAGCTCATCCGCCCGAACCTCACGGTGCCGGAGTCCTCGAAGCTCGAGGTGCGCGAGCTGACCAACGTGTTCCGGGACAAGCTGAAGGCCGAGGAGCAGGAGAAGCTGCGCGAGGCGGTCGAGCTGTTCGACCAGGCGGGGGGACGCGTGGATCTGGTCGGGTGGGCCCGATCGATCGAGATCGCGGCGACGCGAGCGGGGCTGTTGCTGTGCGGGGATCTCGCGGTGGCCGCGAAGATCGTGGAGAACGACGAGCGCGGGATTGCGGAGCTCACGGCGCGCGATCGCCTCAACGACCTGATCCCCTTCAGCGTGTCGGGCGCGTATGCCCAGTTGAGGCAGGAGCTCGGGATCGCCGTGGGCAAGCCCCGCTGACGGGCGAGGCGTGCCCGTCGGCGCAGGAACATCCGTCGTGGAGAGCTGTCGACAGAACCGAAACGGCCGCCGGAACGAACCTGCCCCGGAGCATGCCATGAGCCCGTTGTCCGCAGCACCACCTCGTCCACGAACCTCGATTCCAGTCCCCTCCTATCCCGCCATCGCCATAGCGACCTTCGCTGCAATGGCTGGCTGCGCCGCCCACCAGTCCCAGCAGCCCCAGGCTTCTCCGATCGAGATCGCCAAGGTGGAGCTCGGTGCGACGAGCGTCTCCGCACCACCTCCCGCCCCGCCCGACAATCCCGAGGCGCCGTCCGCAGAAGCCCCCTGGCGCATCAATCCCGGCAGCTACCCTTCCGACCAGGGAAGCGTGGCGATCGGGTGCGGAGGAGGGTGTCCTCCCGCGTGGCAGCTCGAGGCGGACTACAGGGACCGTCGTCAGGCGCTGGCGCGGATGCAGCACTGCTACGATCTGGTGGGCGGAGGCAAGGGTGGGCGGCTGCGGGTATCGTTGAGCATCGACGGACAGGGGCGGGCGCAGTCGGTGAGGGCCGAGAGGTCGGGGGATCTTCCCGAGCCGGTGGAGTTGTGCGCGGAGGAGCTGTTGCGGGCGGTGAAGTTCCACGCGACGAACAACTACGCGAGGACGCCGGGCTACGACGAGGCGTACCCGAAGAAGCAGGGAGAGTAGCTCTGACGGCGATCAGTAGAAGTTCTGGACGACCCAGGTCTTGCCGGTCGCAGAGACGAAGAAGCCGCAAGCGACCCGGGTGTGATCGGGATGGGTGAGGATGTCGTAGTTGGCGCCGCCGGGGCCCTGGGCGAACAGGGTTTCCAGGCACGCAGCGACTGCTTCCTCCGGGGCACCGTCGAGGTTGGCGCATTCGTTCTGCGCGGTCTGCTGGCAGTAGGGGAGATTGCCGCCGGAGGACGATGCGTTGCCGTCGTTCTTGGCCTGCTGATCCGCGCAGGGTTCCATGAGGGCGTAGTGCGCGAGGGCGGAGGCTCCGGCGTTGGCGCGTAGCTCGTTGGTCTTCTCGAAGCACCGGAGGCGGGCCTGTGCGAAGGGGTCGGGAGCAGAGGAGCCGAGGCCGAGGTCGCAGGAGCCGACGCAGTTCTGGTCGACGCAGCCGCCCTTTCCGAGGAAGGACATGAGGGTGACGATGGAATCCTGGTGCTGGGATTCGCAGTCGAGCTGGCACTGGAAGGAGGGGCAGGCGCGCATGCACGAGTAGAGGGCGGCGCAGTCGGCGTCGAGGCTGCAAGCAGCGCACTCGGAGCCGCAGGTAGTGCGCAGGCACTCGTTGCAGGCGACGTTGGTGGTGTTGAACTGGCACTGCGGGTTGCCGGGCTGTCCGCCGGAACCACCGGCCCCGGCGGCGGCATCCGGGGCGGCATCGGGGGCCGGGGAATCGGTCGCTGCGTCGGGGATTGGCGACGTTGGATCGTCGGAGGAGGACGATGAGCCGCAGGCTGCGGCGAGGGAGGCGACGAGGGTGACGGCGGCGAGGGAGCGAGCGGGCATGTCGTGAAGATAGCAGAACGTCGAAGGGGGAAGGCGCCGGAGGGCTCAGGCTTGACAGGGTCGCGGTGGGCTGCGAGCAGTGGGAACCGTGGAACGCCGTGTCGAGTTGACGTTCGAGTTGGTGTGCGACGTCTTGCAGAGCGCGGGGCTGATGACCGCGGAGCAGCGGCGTGACGCCGGGCTGCGAGAGGAGCGCGAGCGCGCGCGGCTGCTGCACGGACGCATGATTGGCGGCAAGCATCTCGGGGGGAGCGCGGAGGAGAAGGTGCACCCGGCGGAGGTGCTTGCCGCGATGGGCTTGTTCGTGAACGGGGATCCTCGCTACCCGCTCACCGAAGAGATGATCGTGCAGACTCTCGCTCAGGCGATCAAGGTGCCCTACGTGCACCTCGACCCGCTGAAGATCGACGCGAAGCTTGCCGCAGCTACCCTTTCGAGACCGTTCGCACGACGACACAACGCCCTGGTGATCGCGGGCAACGAGACGAGCGTGACGGTGGCAGTCTCCAATCCACTCGACGTCGAGCTGGAGGAAAACCTGCGGACCTTCACGCGTCGCGACGTGAAGCTGGTGATGGCTCCGCCGGGCGACATTCAGCGGATCATCACCGACATCTACGGGTTCCGGACGTCGGTTACGGCCGCGGAGCGCGAGATCAAGGGCGAAGTCGATATCGGCAACCTCGAGCGCTACGTGCGTCTCAAGCGAGTCGAGGAGATCGAGGCCACCGACAGCCACGTGGTCAACGCGGTGGAGTACCTGTTCCACTACGCCTTCGATCAGCGCGCATCGGACGTGCACGTGGAGCCGCACCGGGATCAGTCGGTCGTGCGGATGCGGATCGACGGCGTGCTGCACCCGGTGAACACGCTTCCGAAGGTGGTACACCCGGCAGTGGTGTCGCGCATCAAGATGCTCGCGCGGCTCGACATCGCGGAGAAGCGTCGGCCGCAGGACGGGCGGATCAAGACGGCGCGCGGAGACCGGGAGGTGGAGATCCGGGTTTCGACGATGGCGACGGCGTTCGGCGAGAAGGTCGTGATGAGGATCTTCGATCCCGAGGTCATCGTGCGCGATCTGTCGGACATCGGTTTGTTCGAGAAGCAGTTGCAGCTGTTCGAGGGGTTCGTGCAGAGGCCCAACGGGCTGGTGCTCGTGACGGGGCCGACGGGCAGCGGCAAGACGACGACGCTGTACTCGGCGTTGCGGGCGGTGGTGTCGCCGGAGATCAACGTCACGACGATCGAGGATCCGATCGAGATCGTGGTGGATCAGTTCAATCAGGTGGAGGTCCAGAACAAGATCGGGGTGACGTTCGCGGAGGCGTTGAGACACTTGCTGCGCCAGGATCCGGACGTGATCATGGTGGGCGAGGTGCGCGACGTGGAGACGGCGAACATCGCGATCCAGGCGGCGCTGACGGGGCACCTGGTGTTGGCCACGCTGCACACGAACGACTCGGCGTCGGCGATCACTCGCCTGCTGGAGCTGGGGGTGGACCCGTTCCTGCTGTCGAGCACGCTGGTCGGTGTGGTGGCGCAGCGGCTCGTGCGGATGATTTGCCCCCACTGCCGGATCGAGACGTTCCTGACCCCGGATCAGATGTCGCTCCTCGGCTTGGACACGATGAACCTCGCTGCGCAAGGAGAGGCGCCCCAGCTCATGGTGGCCGCCGGTCAGGGCTGCGTGAAGTGCCGTCAAACCGGGCTGCTCGGGCGCAGCGGCGTGTTCGAGGTGTTGGAGATTGACGACAAGATCCGCAAGCTGATCGGGCAGAGGGCCTCTTCGAAGGAGATCATGAAGCAGTCGCGGCAGGACGGTTTGATGACGCTGCGAGAGGCGGCGATCCGGAAGCTTGCGAAGGGCGGAACGAGCTTCGAGGAGGTGGTGCGGGTGACGGTGGAGGGGACATGACGGGGTCGGGAGAGCAGTTTCTCGAGGAGCTTCGCAGGCTGGTTTCCGCGGGGTTCTCGCTGATTCTCGTGGCCACGCACGAGGAGACTCGGGCGCTGAGGGCGGTGCGTGCGCTGGTGCCGAGAGCGAGCGCACCGGTGTGGACGGTGACGGGCGGGTGGGACGACACGGGGGCGTGCAAGGACGCGGCGGAGGCGGTGCTGGCTGCCGCGACTTCGGAGAGCGAAGCGCTCCACGTGATGCTCGACCCTCATCCGTTCCTGAGCGTGCCGGCGTTCGTGCGGGCCTTGCGCGACTTCGTGCGAAGCTCTGCGCAGAAGCGTCGTGTGCTCGTGATGATCGCGCCCGTGGCCGAGGTGCCGATCGAGCTGGAGAAGGACCTCGCGGTGTTGGAGCTGCCGCTGCCGACGGATGGCGATCTGCGGAACCTGCTGGTCGCGGGGGAGCCGAAGGCTCCAATGCCTGCCACGTGGGAGGTCGCTGCGATGGTGCGAGCGGCTCGGGGGCTGACGTGGGTGGAGGCGCAGCGGGCGTACCGGGTTGCGAGGCAGCAGCCAACCGCGGAGCAGGCACTGCGCAAGGTGACCGCGGAGAAGCGCAGAGTGATGCGCCGCAGCGCATCGGTGGAGCTGGTGGAAGCCGAGGTGGGCATCGACGATGTCGGCGGGCTCGAGGTGCTCAAGGGGTGGCTTCGTGCGAGGGTGAAGTCGTTCGGTGATGAGGCGCGCGCCTTCGGCCTCCCGGAGCCGCGCGGCATGCTGATCTGCGGCGTGCAGGGGTGCGGCAAGTCGCTCGTGACCAAGGCGGCCTCCGCGGTCCTGGGCATTCCCCTCGTGCGTCTCGACTTCGCCACGGTGTTTTCGTCGCCATC
Source organism: uncultured Polyangiaceae bacterium (assembly GCA_964393505.1). GTDB lineage: Bacteria > Myxococcota_A > Polyangia > Polyangiales > Polyangiaceae > JACRCQ01. The sequence continues at coordinate 36,494 of CAYMUE010000021.1, read as the reverse complement.
GCCGGAGCACGCGCTGCGGCAAGCGATGCGCATCTCGGAGGCGATCGCTCCGCTGGTGCTGTGGGTGGACGAGATCGAGAAGGGGTTGGCCGGCGCTGCGGCGGATGCCAACCAGGCGCGGGTGTTCGGCGACTTCCTGGTGTGGTTGCAGGAGAAGAAGGAGCCGGTGTTCGTGGCTGCGACGGCGAACGAGGTGGAGCAGCTTCCGCCGGAGCTGGCGCGACGCGGGCGTTTCGACGACGTGTTCTTCGTGGATCTGCCGGCTTGGCGGGAGCGCGAGGAGATCCTGGCGATCCACTTGAAGCATCGGGGGCGCGACCCGGGGCGTTTCGACGTGAGGGAGCTGACGCGGTCGCTGGATCATTTCTCGGGAGCGGAGCTGGAGCAGGTGGTGATCTCGGGGCTTTTCCGTGCGTTTTCGCTCGGACGCGAGCTGACGGACGAGGACCTGAAGCACGCGGCATCGGAGGTCGTGCCGTTGGCCACGATGTACGAAGAGAAGATCCAGGCGCTGCGATCATGGGCAGCCACGCGTGCGCGACGTGCCTCCGCGGATCGAAGGGCGCTCGAGCTGTTCGAGGATTGATCCGCCCTCAGTCGGCCACAACGTCGGGGCCAGCGTCGGGGATGCACTGGCTGGGGTTTTTGGGGGGCGGTTCCACGGTGGCCCCTCGTTTAGCTGCCCCTGCGGTGAACGCCAACGCGAACGAGATGGCATTGCAGGACAGGTCGGGCTTGGGGATGAGATCGAGCCGCACGTCGGGAGCGTTGGCGACCATCTGGATCGCCGTCGAATACGACGAGTTGTCAGGGCAGATCCCGTTGGATTCCGCGAACGCTCCGATGGAGGTCAACGCGGCCTGGAGTCCCCAGACACCGGCGAGCACCCCTTCCGTCGCCGTCTTGCGATCCTCGGCGATCCGCATGCTCAACGTGCTCTTGTTCAGGGCCATTTCGAGCGATGCTGCGGAGCCCTCGAACTTGAACGGCACACCGTCCGGCAGGTGCGCGACCAGGACGCCATCCTTGACGTAGGCCGAATCGTCGTTGAACTTCGCCGTGTCGCCGGCGCCGAGCGAGGAGCTGTCGATGCTCCACAAGTCGGTACCGTCCCACTTCGCCACGAGTTCCTCCACCCCTGCGGCGTCGTAAACCCCGCGCGACAGGAACAGCGATGCGTTTACGCGGGAGTCGTCGGGGAGCCCGTTCCATCCTTCCAGCGTGATCACGAAACCGTTGCCGCCGGTCTCGAGTCTCTGGTTTTCGTCGATCTCGACGTTATCGACGAGGTGCAGGGTTTCGAGCAGCACGATGAGCCCGCCGACGTTGCGTCCGAAGCTGTTGTCGCGGCCGAGGAGACCATCTTCGACGACGGCGGCGGTGGCGTTCGCGGCGCGTTTGCAGGTCGCGGGCAGTCCGGTCTTGTCGGTGGAGAGGCAGTCGAGATCGAGGCCGAGCTCCTTCCAGTCATTGGGCTTGGTGGAGTCCATGCCCATGCGCAGGGTTCGGAACGCGAAGGTGACGATGCCGATGTCGTTGCCGGTGTCGCTGACTTGGGGGGCGCAGACGGAGCGGGCTACGGATGTGTCCTTGCACGTGTCGCACCACCGGGGGTCGGGCGTCTCGGGACCGACTTCGGCAACGGGTTCCGGGCCGGCCTCGGGCACCGGCTCGGGGTCGGGCTCGGGCGAGGGTTCCGGGGTTGGCTCGGAGGGCGATGACGTGTCCGGCGTGCCGGAGTCGTCGTTCGTGAAGTGCAGGAGGGAGGTGTCGTACTCCGAGCAGGTCACCGCGGTGGGGCCCAAGGCCAGGACGCACAAGGTGGCCAAGGCAGGGTGGGGCCGCGGCGGCGGTCGGAGTCGAGGCATTTCCCGAACATGGTAGCACAGCTGCGCGTGCGGAGCGGAGCGGCGAGAAGAGGCACAAGAAGGTTGACGAAACCCCCTGTCCGGTAGAGCCTTCCCTCATATGAGTCGCATTTCGTGGTCCGCTCGTGCGGTCCTCTTGATTGCCTGTGCCGTCGGTCCCGCGATGGCCGATGAGGCCGCGGAGGCAGCGAAGATCCGCATCGCCGCGGAGGAATTCGATGCCGGCCGACGCGCCTACCTGCAGAAGGACTTCGAGGGCGCGGCCGAGCACTTCGAGAACGCCGATCGCGACGCTCCCAGCATGGAGGCGCTGCGACTGGCGATTCGCGCCCGGAAGGAAGGGGGATTCGCAGCGCGCGCGGCAACTCTCGCGGAGCTGGCGCTGCGCCGCTATCCGAAGGACGAGGCCACGGTGACGCTCGCGCGGGGTGTGATTGACGACGCGAGGCAGCAGCTCTTCCGGATCCGCGTGCACTGCTCTCCGGCCTGCGGGCTGGTGGTCGACGACAAGGCGACGTACGGGGATCCTTCTACCGAGCAGATCGTGTACCTCGAACCTGGCGAGCACTCGGTGTCCGCATCGTGGACCGAGGGGCGCGGGCGCGCGATCAAGGTCAAGGGCGACAAGGGGCGCGAGCAAGTGCTGTCCCTTCGTCCCGCCGAGATGCTCCCCCCGATCGCCTCGGGCGCGCCGTCCGCGACCGCTACCGCCACCGCCACTGTTCCGCCCACGCCCCCACCTCCCCCGCCCTCTGGCGGGCTGCCGCCGTACGTCTTCTACGCGGGGCTCGGCGTGACCGCGGTGCTCACGGGGGTGACGATCTGGAGCGGCATCGACACCAAGAACAACCCGGGGCGCGACGCGGTGGAGGCTGCATGCGTGAACCAGGGTGAGAGCTGTCCGGAGTACCAGGACGGCCTGTCGAGTCAGAAGCGGACGAACATTCTCTTGGGAACTACCCTCGGCGTGGCAGCCGTGACGGGTGTGATCGCGGCGTTCACGTCGTGGTCGGGGGGAAGCGGCGGGGAAACCGAATCGGGAGGAAGGGCGCGCTCCGGGGTTCAGCCGGTCGTCGGGTGGTCCGGCGGCCTGCAGCTCGGTGCAACCGGCAGGTTCTGATGGCTGGCTTCAAGCTGCTCGGCTCCAGCGCGGAGATGCCTCCGCAGATCGACCGCTACGAGCTCGTGGCGGAGATCGCGTCGGGCGGCATGGCCACCGTGTATCTGGCGCGCTTGCAGGGAGTCGGCGGCTTCCAGCGCTTCTTCGCGATCAAGCGCATGCACCCGCACCTCGGCAACGAGGAGTCCTTCGTCCAGATGTTTCTCGACGAGGCCCGTCTCGTTGCCAACATCCGTCACCCCAACGTGGTGCCCGTTCTCGAGGTTGGCGCAGGCGACTCGGGCTACTACCTGGTGATGGAGTACATCGAGGGCGACACGTTTTCGACGTTCCTTGCGAAGGCGGTGCGCGAGAACACGCGCATTCCACCCGGTGTTTCCGTGAAGATCGTGCTCGACATGCTGGCCGGTCTGCACGCGGCGCACGAGCTTCGGGATCCGGACGGCAACGCGCTCGGGCTGGTGCATCGGGACGTGTCGCCGCAGAACGTGCTGCTGGATCTCGACGGGGTCGCGCGGATCTCGGACTTTGGTGTTGCGCACGCGACGACTCGCTTGTCGAGCACGCGGGCGGGGCAGCTCAAGGGTAAGGTCGCGTACATGGCGCCGGAGCAGGCGCGGGGTGGCCAGGTCACGCGATCGGCGGACGTGTTCGCGGCCGGGATCGTGCTGTGGGAAGCCCTGTGCCGCAAGCGGCTGTTCATGGGAGAGAACGAGGCGGTGACGCTCAACAGGCTCATGTTCGAGCCGATCCCGAAGCTCCGTCAGGGCAACCCGGTCATGCCAGGTACCCTCGAGAAGGTACTCGACCGGGCCCTCGATCGGGAGGCCACCGCGCGATTCGCTACTGCGGCGGAGTTCGCGGAGGCCATCGAGTCTGCCGCCCGAGGCGCGCGCATGCTCGCCACCAATCACGAGGTCAAGGCCTTCGTCGAGGCGGCCATCGGGCCAGTCATGGCGAACCGACGCAACACTGTGCGCGACCACCTCGCGATGATCGACCGCGCCAAGCAGGAGATATCCCGCCCCGCTGTCGGTCTGCGCCCCCCCGCCGCCGAACCCAACGCCGAGACCGTCTCCACCGTCTCGTCCGCTGCCGTCGCGCTCCCCTCCGACGCTTCCTCGCCCGGGGGAGCCTCCTCGATCGGCGGGCTCTCCGATGCGCGTCGTTTCGAGTCGGCGGGCAACCGGCGCAAGGTGGTCGCGTTGGCGCTCGGCGGAACGGCGCTGCTGGTCGGCGCCGGTGCGCTTCTGTTCGCGCGTCCGACCGGAGTCTCGGAATCCTCTCAGCCTTCGACCGATGCGGCTGTCGCAGTGTCCCCGTCCGTCGCCTCCGCGCAGCCTTCCGCCCCTCCCATCGCCTCACCGTCGCAGTCGGCGATCGAGGCATCGGCCACTCCGACACAATCGGCGGAGCCGGCTCCCACGACGACCACGACGCGTCGCGACGCGCCGAAGGGCACGGTGCGTACGGGGCAGGGGGCGGCGCCGCCGGCCACGATTCCCGCGGCGCCGGCCGAGACGACTGCGACTGGCAAGAGCAACACGCCGCCCTCGGCCACCGACGATCTGAAGAAGAACCCCTATCGTTGACGGCTCGCGTCCGCCCCTCTCGGGTGCCGTTTGCGCGCTGCGCCATGGATCGACTGCAGGTGATTCGTCCCCCGCACATTCGACCATCCCTGTGACGGATACGTCGCCAACCCTCTGCTTTTGCACACGTGTTACACAGTCCGCCGGTCGATGGAGCATGGAATCCAGTACGTCCTTTCCAGCGCACTCCTCTCGACCGATCAGGCCACATGACATCGACATCCCCCGCGCAGTCTTCATCCGAGCAGGCGTCCTTCCCCGCGCAGTCCCCGAACGAGGCTCCTGCGCCCCGACAGGACACCGACCGCTTGCCCAGCCTCATCCTCGACGCGGCGGATCGTCACGGCGATCGTGTCGCCCTGAGGATTCGGCGCAACGGCGTCCTACGCGAGGTCAGCTACCGCGAGATGGCTGCACGGATCCGTGGCGCAGCCGCGCGCCTGAAGGGGGCCGGAATTCGCGAGGGCGACCGCGTGGTGCTCCTCGGAGAGAATGACCCGCAGTGGCCCATCGCGTACTTCGCGATCTCCGAAGCGGGTGCAACGGTGGTCCCCCTCGACCCGGGGCTGCCTCCCGCCTCACTCCGGCGTCTGTTCGAAGCTTCGTCGCCACGGCTGCTGGTCGTGTCGCGCTCCCAGCGCGACCGCCTCGACGACACCTCTCATTGGAACCTCGTGTCCCTCGAGGAGCTGTCGTTTGGCGACGGGGCCATTGCCCGGCTCCCCGACGCTCCCCCGGACCCCGATGCGGACACCAGTCTCGCGTCGGTCATCTTCACGTCGGGGACATCGGGACGACCCACGGGCGTGATGCTGGCGCACGAAGGCCTGGTGTATGCCGGGCGCGACTGCGCGGTCCCCCTGTGGGGGCTGACCGATCGCGACGAGATGTTGCTCGTCCTTCCGCTGCATCACGTGTACGGATTCGCCGCGGCGCTGATCGGAGGACTGGTGGCCGGCGCGAGCCTGACGTTCGTGGAGGCGATTCGGGGAGACATCATCCTCGCGGCGATCAACGAAACGCACACCACGATCCTCCCGGCGATCCCGCGTTTGCTGGAGCTGTTCCACCAGCAGATCCTGCGGCAGGTGCGGGCCAAGGGGGAGCCGTCCCTGACTGCATTCCGCGCGATGGGCGGCGCGTGCGCGACGCTGCGTCGCACCGTGGGTTGGAATGCCGGTCCGTGGGTGTTCAAGGCCGTATTCGAACGGTTCGGTGGGAGTCTCCGCAGGATCGTGTCTGCAGGGGCACCGCTGCCTCTCGAGGTGAACCTCGGCCTCTCGCGATTGGGCTTCTCCGTGCTCGAGGGATACGGCCTCACCGAGACGAGCGCAGCCTCGACCGGGTGCACGTTCGACGAGGCACGTCCGGGCAGGGTCGGGATGCCGTTGCGGGGGATGGATGTGCGCATTCACCAGCCCGACGCCACGGGACAGGGCGAGGTTTGCATCCGGGGCAAGGGGCTCATGCGCGGGTACTTCCGAAACCCGGAGCTCACGGCTCAGGTGATCCGAGACGGCTGGTTCCACACCGGCGATTTGGGGAGGATCGACGCGCAGGGGTACCTGTCGATCTCCGGTCGGCTCGACGAGTTGATCGTCACGCCTGCGGGCAAGAAAGCGTGTCCGTTCGACGTCGAGAGCGGTTATCGCGACCTGCCCGGGGTGAAAGAGCTGGCGGTCGTCGGAATGCGAAGTCCGGCTGGAGTGGGCGACGAGGTTCACGCAGCGATCGTGATCGACGACGCGGCGGCAGACGGGTTGTCGACCGGAGCCATGCGGGAGCGGATCGAAGCGGAGATCTCCGCGCGCGCTTCCGGGATTGCCTCTCATCTCCGAATCCAGAAGACCCACTTCGTCTCCGAGATCCCGAAGACCACCAAGCTCAGCGTGCGCTACCAGGAGCTGCGTCAACGACTCGAACAGCGGAGCGTCGGTGGAGTCGAGCCCGAAGCCTTCGAGGCGTCGCAGGAACCGACTGATCCTCTCGTGGTGAAGGTCCTGGAGATCGTGGCCGAAGTGGCCCAGGCGAAGCGACGCAACCTCCCGGTGCGTGAGACGTCCACGCTGCAGTTCGATCTCGGCATCGACTCGCTCGGGCGGACCGAGCTGGCGGTCATGGTGGACAAGGAGCTGGGCGTCCGTCTGGGGCCGGAGCTCATGGCCATTCATCGCATCTCGGATCTCGTGGAGTTGATTCGCTCGACACGCGCCTCCGAAACGCCTGCACCGAAGGAGTCGTCGGGCGTGGCCGCTCCGCCGCCGCGAGGCCCCGTGGCGATCGCAATCGCGCGCGGCATCGGTGTCGCGATTCACACGGTCTGGGACGTGCGCGCGGTAGGCGCCGCGAGCCTTCCCGACGGGCCGTACATCCTGTGTCCCAACCACACGACCTATCTGGACGGCATCTGGGCGGCGTCGGTGATGCCGCACGAGCGGCGCGCCCAGATGTGCTCCTTCGGAAAGCACGAGCTGTGGAACCATCGGGTCACGAAGCTTCTGGTGACCCGGCTCGCGAATGCGATTCCGGTGGACCGCGACGGAAATGCGGAGCCTGCACTGCGAGCGGGCATCGAGGTGTTGAGGTCCGGCCGTCCGCTCCTCGTCCATCCGGAAGGAACGCGCTCCCGAAGCGGCGAGCTGGGTGCGTTCCGTCGCGGTGCCGCGAGCATGTCCCTGGCGACTGGCGCCCCGCTGATCCCCGCGAGGTTGGTGGGCAGTCGCGAGGTCTATCCTCCGCATCGGCGCATTCCGAAGATGCTGCCCGATCGCCTCTTGCGGCGGCGATCGGTGCTCGTGCACTTCGGTGCACCGATCTACCCGGTGCCGGGAGAGACCGCGGTGCAGCTTACCGAGCGACTGCGTCGAGCGGTGCTGGAGCTGGGCGGCGAGTAGCCTGCCCTGCGCGGGATGGCGGAGCCGACCATGGAGCGACGCCTGGTCGTCGGAGCAATCGGCGGCGAGCATCTGGCGGCCGCCGCCCGGAAACTGGCGGCCGCCACCTCTCGATGAGCGCAAGTGCGCGATAGTGCATCGAAGCGAGTCTGGCACGCGGCGAGCATTGACCGCGCGGCGTGAGCGAACAGGTCACCATCGAGTTCGATTCCGGAACCCTTCGAGTGTCCGGCGTCAGCCCCGATTGCGGCGAGCTGCCGGGGGCGACGTGGGACGAGGCGCGCGGATGCTGGCGCGCGCCCGCGTGCGCGCGATCGCGGATCGTGCAGTGGCTGCGAGTCCGCGGTGAACCCTTGGAGGATCGCGTGGAGCTTCAGACGTCTGCGAGCGACGGAGCCTGGCGCAAGCCGGAGCTTCGCGACTACCAGTGCGCGGCGCTCGAGGCTTGGGAAGACGCGGGTCGCCGCGGCGTGGTGGTGCTCCCCACGGGGGCGGGCAAGACGCGGGTGGCATTGGCTGCGCTCGCGCGTGCGGCGACGTCCTCTCTGATCCTCTGTCCGACGCGGGCGCTGCTCGATCAGTGGAGAGGATCTGTCGCGCAGTTTCACGACGGCTCGATCGGAGTCGTGGGGGACGGGGAGTACCGGCCCGAGCGAGTGACGGTCACGACGTTCGAGAGCGCGTTTCGTCACATGGATCGGCTCGGCGACCGGTACGGGATGATCGTGGTGGACGAAGCGCACCACCACGGGAGCGGATCGCGAGCCGAAGGGCTGGAGATGTGCGCGGCCTCGTGCCGTATCGGGTTGACCGCCACCCCCCCGGAAGAAGGATCGGCGGCGGCTGCGCGGATTGAGCACCTCATCGGGCCGGTCATCTGCGAGCTGCGGGTCGCCGACCTGTCCGGGCGGTGGCTGGCGCCCTTCGTGAGACTCCCGCACAGCGTGGAGCTCACGCACGGCGAGCGGGAGAGCTACGACGACGGCTACGATCCATTCGCGAAGGCGCGGAGGGTCTGGAGCCGCCATCACCCCGACGGGACCTGGAAGGAGTTCATGGGGGATCTGCTTCGGATGCCCGGAGGAAGGAGGATGCTCGAGGCGTATCGGAGGGCGGTCGACATCGCCACGTTTCCGAGCGCCAAGCGGAGGCTCACCGCCTCTCTGCTCGCGCGCCACCGAGAGGATCGCACCCTGGTCTTCACGGCCACTGCGAGCGATGCCTACACAATTTCGGCGGACAACCTCGTGCCCGTGATCACGGCGGAGACTCCGCGAGCAGAGCGGGCGGCGATCCTGTCGTCGTTCGCCTCGGGCAGGCTGCGCGCGCTCGCTTCTGCGCGAGTCCTGAACGAGGGCATCGACGTTCCCGACGCGAACGTGGCCATCGTGGTGGCCGGCGCGCACGGGACGCGCGAACACATCCAGAGGATCGGCCGGGTGCTGCGTCCGGCCGACGGGAAGAAGGCGATCATCCATGAGCTTGTCACAGCAGAGACCGTCGACGACGTCCGGTCGAGGAGGCGCTCCCGTATCGTTGCCCGAGCGCTGGATTCGACTGGCGATGTCTGAAGGGTGCATCATCCCCGCTTGGTTGACCGGGGAGGATCACGCGTGGCTCAGGGCGTTCCTCGTCGAGCTGCGTAGGCTGGAGGGGGCCACGATCGAGGAGTTCCGCAAATCATTCGAGGGCACCATCATGCCCGCGTGCGTGGCGTGGAACGCTCCGCCACGGGCCGTGCGAGGTCTCGGATCGCTGATCCCGTCGGTGTGGATGCCCGCGATTGTGTCAGCCGCGCGTCCGAGCGAGATTCGGCAGATCCTGTTCGAGGCCGCGGCCAGCGGACTGTCGCGCGACGAGGCCATTTGCAGGACGGCCGATGTTCTGCAGATCGATCCCTCGGAGGTGCTTCCGGGCGCCTATGCGGATCGGTCCGGGGAGCGGAGGCTGGCAGCTCCGGAGGGGCTGATCTCGCCTGCGTGGATGGCGAGACACTACAACCAGGCCCTCGCGCGTGCCCTGTTGCTGCGCAGCTCCGAGCTGTCATTGCGGATTGCGGGTGCCGACGCGTCGCTCGCAAGGGCGGCCAAGACGCTTCGTCTCGAGTGCGCTTGGACGCAGGATGAGCACGGCGGCAAGGTGAGCGTCACGGGGCCGTTGGCGTTGGTCCACCACACGACGCGCTACGGTCACGCGTTGGTCCGTTTCCTTGGTGAGCTCGGCGAAGCGGGGCCGTGGACCTGCACGGCACGTTGTTGCCTGAAGGAGAGCCAGACGCCGCTTCCGGTGAACGTGTCGCACAGCGATCCCATCGGGGCTTGGGCGATACCCTCCGGCAGATCGAAGGCGACTCCGGAGAACCAGGTACTGAGGGCGTTCCGCAGCATGCCCGGCGGTTGGGTTGCGGTGCGCGAGAGCGAGGCGTTGAGAGTCGGCAGCGACGTCTTCTTCCCGGACATCAAGGTCGTGCGTGGCGACGAACAGGTGCGTCTCGAGTGGGTTGGATTCCACACGTCCGCGCATCTGCAGAAGAGGCTCGGACGGCTGCGATCCGCGGGGGTTGGGGCCTACGTCTTGTGCGCAGACGAGGCGATGTGCAGCGGGGCCGTGCACGACGGGCCGTCGATCCTGCGCTACCGGGGGAAGGTGCCGACTCCGGCGCTGCTGGAGACGATCGAGCGGGTGGCGAGCCAGACACGGACGGCAGCGTAGGGAAGGGGAGGAGACACGCGTTCCGGCCGCGGTCCGGCACACGGGTTCGCGGGCGATGATGGCTACTGCGGGGGAACCTCGACGATTCCCGCGCTGATGGGCAACGCTGCTGAATCGAGGAACTCGACGAGTTCGCGCTCAGCGCGGGCTGCGAGTGGGTGTTCAACGGAACGATAGCAGGCCAGGCGATTCTCGAGGAATCCGAGGTCCCAGAGGGGCAGCGGCTCGAACGGCGCAAAGACCTGGGGACAGAGCCGGATGGGGCCGGCGTTCTGGATCAGCCGGACGCGTGCCATGTGCCTGGCGCTCTCGTAGCTCGCCAGGGCGAAGGGTTCCCCCAGGGCGTCGAGCAGTGTGGGCGCCAGGGACGCGTCTCGCGACGCCAGCGCACCGGCGAGGTGGATGACGCGCGAGAGCGCATTTGCACCCGGCCACGGATCGGTCCTGCATCGCAGCAGGGCGCTGTGGAGCACACTCGCCGATGCGGCGTACTCCTCTCTACCGAACAGTCGGTGGGCTTCCAGGATCGACGCTGACGTCCGGTCGTAGGCGGCCACCTTGGCAATGAGGGGCACTGCGTCGTCGCTGCCCACGGCGGCGAGCGAGTCGGCGTAGATCCAGAGCTCGGACGGAGACAGGGCTGCCTTGGGGCGCACCTCCCACGACTTGCGAAGCGCGGCCAGGTCACCGGCCCGGTGGTTGAGATAGTCGCCGTGCAAGGCGCGCGCGCTCGGCGCGAGCGATTCGTTGACGAACGGAGTATCGGCGGCGCCGAGCTGGCTCATTCGACGCATATCCACGAGGTTCCAGTCGATGACGCCGTTGCCCGCAGCAGGGCGGTCGAGGCCCATCGTGCGCGACGCCTTCCACAGGGCGAACGGGTGGGTCGCGGTGGTCTTTCCCAGCGAGCGGGACAGCGCGTATTCGAGCACGTTTCGATCGTCGGTGTTTGCCGGAACCCCAGACAGCGCCGCGACCTTTCGCGCGAAGGCAGGCGAGGCCACGTGGTGCGACAGGAACCCTTCGAGGTC
>CAYMUE010000021.1:14322-25177 GCA_964393505.1 uncultured Polyangiaceae bacterium | reverse complement strand
CCCATGACCTGGGTTCCCGCGTCCCCCCGCGCATTGCCGTCGCTCTTCCCATTGACGATGAATGCGTACCCTCCCCCCGCAGAGACGGCTACCGAGCTCTCCACACCGTCGGCTTCCCAGGCTATCCACCGACGGGCGTCGTGCAGAGCCCTGACTACATCGTTGCGCGTCGAGGTTCCGGAAATCACCGGGCCTCTTCCGGCCCCGATGCCGCCGTGCCTCCATGCGGCGGTCGGCCCGGAGCTCAGAAGCAGGAACGCGGCGAGCGCTCCCACGAGCGCTGGCAGCAGGGAGAGTGCACGACGCTTCTCGAGTCGCGCAGAGAGCGCTGCCGTTGCGATCGCAGTCGCGGCGAGCAGGCCACCGACCGCACGCCAGCAGCCAGGCGCCGATAGCATGGGAATCAGACCGAATCCGCCGGCGAGCGATCCTGTGATGGAGCCGACGGTGTTGGCGGCGTAGGCAGCGCCGACGTGGCGGCCCAGCCGGGTATCGCCGCGGCCGTACAGGGCGATGATCAGGGGAAACTGGAAGCCGGAGACGATGGCCGCCGGCAGGACGACGAAGGCGGTCACGATGGTCCACGTGGCGACGTGACCGGCGAAGCCGAGGGCGCCGAACCCGCGCAGGATGATCGTCGCGAGCGCGATCCCGTCCCCCACGGCGAAGGGGACCATGAGGCACAAGGCCTCGAGGGCGCAGGTCCAGGCGAAGCCGGCGAGGGTCGCCGGACCGTTCTGACCGAACCGCGCATAGAGCCCGCCGCCGATTCCGATGCCGAGGAGCGCCACGCAGAGGATGAGGCCGAAGGAGTACGACGATCCACCGAGGATCGGTGCGAGCATCCGATACCAGACCAGCTCCATCAGCAGAAAGGCGAAGCCGGCGATGCCCGCGGCAAGGCTCGGAAACCAGGGGAATCGTGCTGCCGCAACTCCGCTGCTCGCGGCGTCCGCGGAAGCGCCCATCCCGGTCGTTCTCTCCGCCGAGCGACGCGCAACTGCCCGGGCCGTCATCCCCACGAGGGCGTTGACGAGGCAAGCGAGCCACAGCGTCATCCGAGTGCCGAACACTTCCAGGAGCAGGAAGTTCGCCGCGAAGGCCCCGGCGACCGCACCGACGGTGTTGACGGCGTACAGCGTGCCCACGTTGCGCCGCTTGACGTCGTCTGCGGTGGAGACAGCTCTTGCGGCAGCCGGCAGCGTCCCGCCCATGACGAAGGTGGGGACGCCGAGCACGACGGCGGTGAGCAGGAGGCGAACGAAGGTGGCGCCGGTGACGCCCAGGGTTGGGGAGCCTCCGATTGCCACATAGAGACTGCGGGCGCCGAGAAGGAGCAACGGTGTGGTCGCGGCGCTGGCAGCGACGGCGAGCTCGAGGTTGGCATACAGGCTCAAGGGTCTGGCGAGCCTGTCGGCGCGCCTTCCGAGCAGCAGCCCGCCGACACCGAGCCCGCCCATGAACACCGCGAGGACTGCCGCGCTGGCGGCCGTGGAAGCCCCGAACACGAGGCGCAGCTCACGAAGCCACGCGACCTGATAGACCAGCGCACAGAGCCCGGAGGCGAACAGCAGGGGCGCGACGGCCGTCATCCCGGGCGGCGACGGGGGGGATGGCGTGGCTGCCCTCGGTGCTGCCGACATCTCGTCTTCGAGGGCAGACGCTCCGCCGTCGACGACGGCGACTACGGCGGGGGCGGGAGGTTGCGAAGCGGCCATTGGCGCGCACCCTAGCCCCGTCGCGGGTACAAGTCGATGTCGGGGGAAGTTGGAACCCGGCACACGTGCCTGCGATAGGCGACACCGGACGACGAAAGAGCTAGGACGCTGTCAGCAGACGAGGAGCAAGGATGACCCTGGACCCACAAAGCGCCCCGCTCGACGAGACCCTGGCGGCGCTCGGCGTGCACCGCATTCCCCTGCCGATCCCGTTCGCCCATGCGGGTGGCCCGATCAACGCGTACCTCATCGACGACGCCGACGGCCGGGTCGCGATGATCGACACCGGGTTGAGTACGGAGACGTGCATCGCTGCCCTGAATGATGGGCTTGCGGCAGCGGGCAAGCGAGTGCAGGACGTGAGCCGCGTGGTGATCACCCACGGCCACGTGGACCACTTCGGCCTCGCCCGTTACGTGCAGGACCGGTCCGGAGCTCCGGTCCTCGTGCATCGGCGCGACTGGAACAAGGTGCTGGCCGGTGAGACGATGCCTCCTCTGGACAAGCACCTCGAACGATTCGGCGTGCCTGCCGGATTCTCGCCGAAGATCGCCGCAGCGGATGCGATGAGCGCCGCCATCGCACCGAGGCTCGACCGGGTGGAGCCGCTGGAGCCGGGCGCTCGCCTGTCGTTCGCGCGTTTCGAAGCCTCGGTGATTCCCTTTCCGGGTCACACCCCCGGACTGGTCTGCCTGCTCGCCGAACGTCACGGCGTGCTGTTCTCGAACGATCACCTCCTGCAGCGCGTCTCGCCCAATCCGCTATTCGAACCGGTGGAGGACGAAAGCGGAACCCGTCATCGGGCGCTGGTGGCCTACCTGGAGTCGGTGGGTCGCCTGTACGAAATGGACATCGGCTGGCTGCTTCCGGGGCATGGAGAGCCGTTCCGGGATCACCGGGCGACGATCGACGGACTGAGAAGGTTCCACGAGCGGCGCAAGACGAGGATAGAGTCTCTTCTCGAGGCGCAACCGAGGACGGTTATGGGGTTGGTTCGCGAGCTGTTCGGCGAGGCCGAGGGCATCCAGCTGTTCCTGATGATCTCGGAGGTCGTCGGCAATCTCGAAGTGCTCGAGGACGAGGGGCGCGTGACGCACGATCCCGATGAAGTGCCGTTCGTCTGTCGGCTGCGGTAAGCTGGGGCCGGAGCAAAGGGTGACGGCGTGCGAAACCGGCAGCGCCCGGCGCAATGGCGGCAGTGGAGCGGATTGCTGACCATCGGAACGCGGAGGAGTGGTGATGCGTCGTGGGAGAAGCCCGAAGGTCGCGACGGTCGTGGGCCCGACGTCGCGGGTTTTCGCAACGGTCATCCTTTTCGTCGCTGCAGGCTGCTCGAGCGACGAGACGTCGGGCAGCGGGGGGAGCGCAGCGGCTGCCGTCGATGGCGGTGATGCGGCCGCGGGTGCAAGCGGTGCGGCGGGCTACGCAGGAGGGAGCGGAGGCGCAGCGGGTGCGTCCGGCAGCGTGGGGGGAGCTGGCGGCGCAGCCGGGGATGCTGGCGACGCGGGTGGGAGCGGAGGCTCGGCCGGCTCGCTCGGCAAGGGAACCGTTGGCCCGACGATCACGCAGTTCACGCCATCGGGGCCTGTGACCCTGCACTCGGGCCAGACCGTGGAGGGGCTCAGCATCACGAGCGACAACGGCCCGTGCATCCGCGGAGACGGAGTCTCGAACGTTCATGTCGTCAACAACCGCATCGGCCCGTGCGGTCCGGGGGAGACAGGCAATGGGATCGCGTTGGAGGGCGGCGGGAGCGACATCCACATCGAGCACAACGCGATCGACGACGTAGCGTCGGGGCTATACCGCGCTGGCGACGGCGACAACATCGTCTTTCACCACAACTACGTGACCCGCGTACGAGGCCCGATGCCACGGGGCCAGATGGTCCAGCTCAACGAGGTCAGCGGGACCGGCAATCGCATCGTATGCAACGTCTCCGATCAGACCGCGCCCGGGTACGGCGAAGGTCCGGAGGATCACATCAGTCCCTTCTACTCGAGCGGCACGGCGTCTTCTCCGCTCTTGATCGCATACAACAAGCTGCGAGGCGGTGGCCCGAGCCTGTCGGGGGGAGGAATCCTCGCGGGCGACTATGACGGCGAGTACGTCGAGATCCGCGGCAACATCCTCGTGAACCCTGGCCAGTACGGCCTCGCGATCGCTGGCGGCAGGAATCACCGACTCATCGACAACGTCGTGTACGCTCCGGATTCCTTCCCCTGGAGCAACAACGGGCTCTTCGTGTGGGGGCAGTACGAAGAGGTGGCTGCCTGCAGCGGGCACGAGGTCCGTGGTAACCGCGTGCACTTCGTGGACAAGACGGGCAATCCGAACGCCGGTTGGAACGCCGGGAACTGCGGTGACATTGTCGGATGGAACGAGAACGTGTTCGACGACGCCACGCTGACGATGGACGTGTGGGACACGATCATCCCCGAGTGCCAATGAGAGGGATATCCCAGGCGGGTCGGTGGTCTCCGGGCGGGGGGACGAAGGGATTGCTTCGCACGCCGCCTTGCGGGCACCGCGAGTGCACGAGGCGACGACCGCGGGAGGCGGGGCTCAAGGGCTTCGGACACACCGCATACCGACGTCGGGACCGAAGATGAGGGGGAGATAGACGTGTCGGTAGGTAGGTGGGCCGGCGTCCCCATCGCGGCGCCCGTGCGCGTGCCGCTGGACCCCGCCGTGGATTGCCGCAGCTTCGCGATGCCGAAGTCGAGCACTTTGAGCTCGCCGCCGGTCGTGACGAACACGTTCTCCGGCTTGAGATCCCGGTGCACGACACCCTTGGCGTGGGCCGCAACCAACACGTCGAGAAGTTGGTCGGCCGCGGACAGCACGTCGAGCGGCGGCAGCCTGCCTCCCGCCCGCTCTCGCCTCGACTCGAGCGACTCGCCCTCGAGCAGCTCCATCACCACGAATACCGCGCCGTCATCGAGCACGTCGTCGTCGAGCACACGGACCACGCCGCGATGCCCGACCGTGTTGGCCGCGTAGCCTTCCCTCAGGAATCGCGCGCGAATGCCCGCGTCGACCGAGAGTTCGGCGTGCAGGATCTTGATCGCGCCGCGCGCGCCATTGCGATGCGTGGCAGCGTAGACCGCTGCCATGCCCCCCACTCCGAGCAACGCGTCGAGATGCCACTTGTCTCGCAGAACGACGCCCACGCGAGCTTGTGCTCTGGCGGTGACGGGATCCTCGTTCGGTTGCATCGCGGACCGCAAGGATAGCAGGAATCCGTACGTCACCGGAACGCAAGCTCGCTCCCTCGAGCGATGGCCGCGGCCCACAGAGCCGCCCCGCCTGACCCGTCAATCCGTTCGGGCTTCGGAATCCGCTGCAGCGCCTCCATCCCCTGGCGTCTGCCCGTCCGGCGCACTCGCGTCGCCTGCCGAACGATTGGCCGCCGCCGCATCCGCCCCCGCGTCCGCGCTCGCAACGATCGGTGGCCAAGGAATGTTCAGGATCTTCCCCGTCGCTCGATCGACCAGCCGCGCGCGGGAGAAGTGCGGCGAGTCCGGGATCGGCACATCGTGCACGACGACTGCCTTGCGCTCGAACGCAGGGGGCGCGTTGTGCGGTCGCGCTTGTCCGGCGAGCTCGTCGGCTCCCAGCCCCGGGAAGTCGAAGCGCACGCGCTCCACGAGCGTCGGGCCGCTGAGCATCTCGAGCGCCCAGCGACCGGTCACGCGAGGCGTGATGCGCGGCTGCGGCAGGTGCACCCGCCTGGAGCCGACCCACGAGACCTTGCCCTTGTCATAGCGGAAGCGCAGCACGTGCTGGTCTGCGCTCCGCATCGCCGGGGGATCCGGCGCGTTCATCGCGACATCGACCGTCGGCTTCTTCGTCTGCTGTGCCCAGGACCACGCCGCAGCGAACGTGCCCGCTCCGACGAGCGCAGACAGCGCGACGACACGGTGCCAACGCGACGACATGTCTCAACGCTACCACGTCGGGCCAGCTCATGCATCGCCACCTCGAGGCGCACGGCTACTCCATGCACACCCAGAATCCGTCGCTCGCCATGCGATGTCCCAGCAGCGTTCCCCCCGGGCACGTGTCCCAACCGCCGGGCCCCACGGGGGTCGTCGCCCCTCCCGCGATCTTGTAGATCGCTCCCTGATCGGCCACCACGTTGCCCACGTAGAACGTCCGTGTCGCCAGATCGCTCCGCGCACAGAACCAGAACCCGTTGGACTGGAAGTCCTTCCCGATCTCGACGGTGCCTTCCGGACACTGATCCCATCCCGCGGTTCGCAACCGGGCCGTGCCGAAGGCCGAGTCCACGACGTCGAGCCACCCCGCATCGGCCCGCACCGTGCCGAAGTAACCCTCGGCCCCAGGCGGCCCGGCCGGCAGCGGCCCCGGCATGTGCACCAGCACCCCATCCCCCGCAGCGAGTGATCCGTGGATTCGAACCCCCAGCGGATCGATCACCGCCCCCGGCATCGGCTGGAACTCCCCCGTCGCAACATCGAGCACGTTCACACCACCCGTGCCCGATGCGAAGATGACGTCGCTCTCGACGGCCGCGTCGTGATCCCGATTCACCAGCAGCGCATACGCGTCGTTGCCGACCGTGAACAACCCGACCGTGAGAGGCGCCGCGCTCGGGACGTAGACCCGATCGCCCGGAGCGCGCGGCGCAGTCCCCGCGTCGAGCGGTCCGTTGTGGAACACCTTCGTGGACTTCGCGGCGGCAAGATATCGGCCCATCGCGCGAACCGACACGTTGATCGCCTTCACGTCGTCGTACTGCGACGTCTTCGCTCCCGATGCAGAGATGATCCCGTCTCCGAAGTTCTCGGGGCTTCCCACGGGTGTCCAGTAGGTGAAGTACATCACCCCGAGACCACCGTAGGCGAGCGTGTGGAGCGCGGCCCAACGCTTCTCCGGACCGTCGGTGTCGCGATGCCCGTTGTAGCTGATCGACTGGATGTACTGCCCGAACGGGATCCCGGTCGCCACCGAGTGCGCCCGAACCACCGCCAGGTTCGCGAAAAAGCTCGGACCGTCCGTGCCGTCGGACAGGAAGTTGTAGTGGTCGTAGGTGAAGGCCGCGGGCTTCACCGTGCTCAGGAACGACGCGACGTACGCGTCGTAGGTGGAGGTTCCGAGCTGAGCCGCGCTCGCGTAGTCCGGGAACAGATTGATGGATGCGAAGTGCGCAGGATCGCGCGAGGCAATCCCGTCCGCAATCGCAGCCAGGGAGGCGAAGAGCGACGCGTTCGGCTCGTCGTTGACGTGGTAGGCGTAGAGCGCCGCGTGGGTGGAGTAGTCGGCGACGATGGCATCGAGGTTGGCGGCGACGTTGGTGCCCGCGACCGCCTGCAGCGCGCGCTCGTCGGTCACGAACGCGCGGAGGCCCGCAGCGGATGCGAGGTCGAGCATCTGCTTGTTGTAGGCCGCGTTGAACGTCGTGCCGTCGCACGCGTTCGTCATGGTCGTGAAACCCGCCTGCGCAATCTCGGTCACGCGCGCTGCGTTCAGCTCGCTCGCCGGCAGTCCGCACCACATGCCAATGACCACGTCGCCCTTGGGCAGCCCGGCACCGGCCGTGCCCGCCGCGCCCCCTTCGGCTCCGGCGGAGCCGCCGTTCGCGCCGCCTGCCACCGACGCGTCCCCGCTGCTTCCTCCGAGCGACTCACCTGCCGCACCCCCTGCGGACGATCCACCCGCGCCAGCCTTCCCAGGCGACCACGGGGAAGATGCCTCGTCGTCGCTGCACGCGATCAGGAGGCCAACGCAGCACACAGTTGCAAGCAGGAGCGTTCGGCGCATGCGATGAGGATACACCAGCTCTCCGCGCCGTCTGTCTTCTCGCGCCAATCGCGGCTCCTACAGCGCGCCCTCCCACTCGCTGTCCTTGCCGCCGAGCCCCTCCCATAACGCGCGAAGCTC
Organism: uncultured Polyangiaceae bacterium; assembly: GCA_964393505.1. Lineage (GTDB taxonomy): Bacteria > Myxococcota_A > Polyangia > Polyangiales > Polyangiaceae > JACRCQ01. Next base: position 17,552 of record CAYMUE010000021.1, on the reverse strand, counting down.
TCGCGGGACCTCGGCCTCCACGCGCCACTTCCCCAGTTGCACCCACGCGGCGTGCAGCGCGATGCGCGGAAGCTCCCGCACCGCGCCGGTGGGCAGCACGATCGAGCGCTTGCCGCCGTACGCGGGGTCGCCGATGAGCGGCGCCCCGCAGTGCGACAAGTGCAGCCGGATCTGATGCGTGCGCCCCGTCTGCGGCTCGGCCGCGATCATCGCGCAGTGGGGCGTGACGGCTGCGGTTCGATACCGCGTGGCTGCCGGCACCGCCTCCGGTCCCCCGATCCTGCGCTTGCGCGGGTCCGATGCCCTGCCGATCGGAGCGTCGCAAAGCCCCTGCGCGGGCGTCGGGGCCACCGCCGAAAGTGCGATGTAGTGGCGTTGATACTCCCCCTGCTCGCGCGCCGCTCGCAGCAGTCGGCGCGCGGACTCGTCGATCGCCAGCAGCACGACCCCGCTCACCTCGGTGTCGAGCCGGGAGCTCGTGTGCACTTCCGACGGCTCCCGCCGCCCCGTCTCGCGCGCGACGAACGCCAGCAGCGTGTCCGAAGTCCCCCGCTGATCCGGGATCGTCGGAATGCCCGCGGGCTTGTACGCAGCGATGATCCCACCGCGCCGTGCCAGGATCGCAGGAGGCTCTGCGCCCGACGGCGTGGTCGGGAGGAAGACCTCCACGACGGTCCCGGGCGTCAGGTTCGTGTCGGCGCGAGCCGCGCGAACCCGATCGACGAACACGCGACCGTCGCTCAGCGCCGACGCATCGGCGCCGATCCTCGCGAGGATTTCGTGCAGGAGGATCGGGGATCGGCCCTCGACGACCCAGCGTTTGGAGCGCGCCATGTCAGGCCTGCGCCGTAGCCGTTTCCGCAGGGGTGCGCAACGCTTCGGGACGCGGGGACAGCCGTTCCACGGTCCCTTGGGTGCCGTCGACGCGGACCCGATCGCCGGTTCGCAGCGCGAGGGTCACGCCGGCGACGTTGACGACCGTGGGGACGCCGTACTCGCGTGCGACGAGGGCCGCGTGCGACAGCGGGCCGCCGAGCTCGGTCACGACACCGGCGGCCACGAGGAACAGCGGCGTCAGCGCGACGTCGGTGGTGCGCGCCACCAGGATCTCTCCGGGCTGGAGGTCCTCTTCGAGCTCGCGTCCGGGAGGCAGGACGCGGACGGTGCCTTCGACGACGCCGGAGCAGGCGGGCAAGCCGGCGAGCGTGTCGCCGCCGGAGGGGGGCAGCACGACGGTGGTGGGGCAGCCGACGAAGGTGACCGGGGGCTCGGGCCGCGCCTCGTCGCGCATGTGCTCGGCGCGGCGCAGGCGCACCAGGTTGCCCAGGTCGATGTGCCCCGACTCGAGCGCGGCGATGAGCTCGTCGGCGTGACAGTAGAACGCGGCGCCCGGCTCCAGGCCGGGGTCGGCGAGCCGGATGCGACGGTCGGCCTCGAGCGCGACGATGCGGATCTGGCTGATGGATCGCGTAACCCACGCGCGCATGCGCTCGCGCAGTCGGGTGGTCCTGCGGGTATGGGCAACCAGAGCACGCAGCACTGCGGTGGCAGGTCCACCGATCCGGGCCCCGATGCGATCGAGCTCCCGATCCGCCGCCTTGCGTGCGCGCTGCATCGAGGAGTCGGTGTCGTCCGCGCTCTTGTGCATCGCGGCCTGGAGCATCGCGAAGACCTGGTGCTGGTCCTCGCGCCACCGGGGGGCAGCGACCTCGGCCTCGCGCACGGCGCGGTCTCCGAACTCCTCGAAGAACCGTTCGAGAGCGCGCCGCACCGGCCCGACGGGAAGCTGCGAGACGCTCTTGACGCGGCCCGCTGCAAGAAGTTCGTATACCGAAGGATCCCGTCGCGCCGCGGCGGCGATGTGGGCGATCGCGATCCCGGGTCGCGCGCTCTCGAGCTCCGTGAGCCCGGCGCTCAGCACCTGCGCGAGGCGCGCCGCATCACCGTTGGCGACCCACTTGATCCAGGTCTGCAGCAGCAGGTTGGAGCCGAGCGAAGACGACGCGCACGCGAGCATCAGCGTGCCGGTCTCGTCGAGATCGGCGAGCGTGTCCCGCAGCGTTGCCGCCAGCGCCCGGTCGGAGAGCGCCCCGAGGTCGCTGCGTCGGCGCGCGTCGAACCGGCGGCCCATCCGACCGACATAGCGATCGACGCGCGTGGACAGGGTGAGCTGCTCGGCAGCGAGCCGGGCGGTAGTCCACGGGAGCCGGCTCAGGAATCTCGCGGGCGAGACCCGCTCGATCTGGCCTTCGAGCAACTCGGCCCCTTCGCCACCGCCCAGGCGCATCAGCGTCGCCGGATCCAGCCCCGGCACCTGTGTCGCGATGCGCATGAACCAGGTCATGTTCAGATAGAAGCGCCCGTGCACGTTCGCTACGAGCGTGGCCTCCGGCGGGACGTGACACCCCAACGACCGGAACGCCGTCATGAACCCGTGCTTCGAGAACCCGCCCGCCACCGACCAGGTCAATGGTGTCGCCGCTCCGGGCAGCGCCTCCCCCACGTTGGCCCGCGACCAGATCGTCCGGCTGTCTCCCCCCTCCGGATAGCCCGAGCCGACCACCGGTCTCGCCTGCACGAGCATGACCCGGCCGCGCTCCACCACGAACTCGACATCGTGTGGCGAGGGGTCGATCTCCTCGAGGCGGTCGGCGATGCGGCCCAGGCTCTGGATGACCTCGGTGGAGAGGGCCGGCAAGTCCGCCCGCTCTCGCGGCACATCGATGTAGTGCGATCCCGCGGCACCGACCACGAGAGCCCGGTTCTTGTGCGCGACGACCGTGCTGCGCACCTCTCCCGTGCGCGCGGCGAACCGGATCACGTCCGGCGTGATCGCTCCGTTCGCCACGGGTGCGCCGAGGCCAAACGTGGCGTTCACCAGACGCTCGTCCGCTCCCCACACTTTCGGGTGTACCCCTGCCGGGGGGCGCGTGAACATCACGCCGGAGGCTTCGGCGGGCACCACCACCTGGACCACCACCGCCATCGCGATGTCGTCGATGCCGCGTGCCGCGAGGTGCTCGAGAGCCTGGGGCATCAGCGCGCTGGCCCACACCGTGCGCACCGCCTCGGCCAGCGCTTCCGCGCCTCGCACTCCGAGCACCGTGGTCGCGAGCCCGGCCATTGCCGTGAGCTCCTCGTCCTCGCACGTGGCGCTCGATCGTACCGCCAACCCCCACGGTGCGTCGTGGGAAACCCAGGACCAGAGCAGATCGAGCTCGCCTCGAAGC
>CAYMUE010000021.1:0-14222 GCA_964393505.1 uncultured Polyangiaceae bacterium | reverse complement strand
TTCCCGCATGCGCTCTCCGTGCAGCATGACCTCGGCACCGTCGTCGATGATCCCCAGGACCAGAGCGGTCAGGTCCCCGGACAACCCGCCGAGGCGGCGTGCGCCGAGCCGGCGGTTCGCGACAAGCTGTTCGCGGTGATGGATTGCATGGCGCAGAACTGCTCCACGATCCCCGGAAGCGATCAGGGACAGGCGACCAGCACCGACTGCGCGGTGCAGAAGTGCACGCAAGCCGCGGCGTCCCTCCTGTTCGGCACCGACGCCGAGAAAAAGTGCTACGGATGCGCCGCGGCGCTCTTGCCCACCGAAACCCTCGTGGGCATCCGCGAGCAGTGCACGAACGATCCGCGGGCAGGCCTCGCGTTCGGGGGACAGAACGGATTGCTCATCCTGTCGCGCTTCCCGCTCGAGGACCCCGGGGCGTGGGTGCTGCCTGGGACCTGGAACCGACGGGCCGTGCTTCGCGCGAAAGCGGTCCCGCCCATGGGAACCCCGTTCCACGTGTTCTGCACCCATCTCACCGAGGTCTACAACCTGCCTGCCTATCCCTACACCGGCGTGTACGGCGAAGGGCAGACCGGCGGGAAGGGGTGGGAGAACGAGCAGCTTCTGCAGGCCCGCAAGCTGATCGCACACGTCTCCAGCATTGCTGGCGCAGAGGGGGCGGCCGTGATCCTCGGTGGGTTCGCGGCAGGGCCCCAGCTCGCCGAGTACGCCATCGAGCCGGTGGGGAGTGCCACGTGGGACCTGCTCTCGACCCGCTTCGACGAGGCTCTCACCGCGAACCACGTCGCCGGCTGCACCTTCTGCACGAACGGCGAGAACCCCCTCGCCATTCGCGCCCCCAGCGCCTGGGTGGACCACGTCCTGCTCCAAGGTATCGCGCTCGATCGCGTCATCGCTTCGGCACGCGTTCTGACCGATGCGGTCGTTTCGCCCCCCGACGCGAACGATGCCGGCGGGCCCGACGCCGCTGGAACCCTCGTCCCCCTCTCCGATCATTTCGGCATGCGAGCTGCTGTGCGTCTGTCCCCGTGAACGGGTGCTGCGCCGCGCAGGGATTTCACGAACCGTCTCGCTCCGTGGTGCGCGACCCCCGAATTGGGCTATAAACGGAGGATGCTCAGATTCGTCCGTCTTGCTTTCCCCATCGCAGTGGGGCTCTTCGCCGTTGCCTGTTCCTCGGAAGATGATGGCGCGGGCGGTGCCGCAGGGGCCGCAGGGGCCGTGCTCCCCGAAGGCGGTGCCGGTCAAGCCGGCTCCGAGGGCGGCGTCGAAGCCGCCACCGACGTCTCCCAACCCGAAGCCGACGCCCCCATCGACGGGCTCCCCGTCACCATCGACACGTACAACCTCTACCTCGCAGGATCCTTTGCGCCCTTCGAAGACGTGCGCCGCCCGCTGATCTTCGACGCCATCTCGAAGATGCCGTCGGACATCGTGTGCATCCAGGAGGTCTGGCGAGACACGGACAAGCAGGCGCTCGTCGAGGCGGTGAAGGCGACGTTCCCGTACGCGGCGTCCTTCCCTACGACCGTTGCCACGCCGGTAGACGACCCGACCCTGGCGGACGGCGGAATGCCGCCCACACCGACGCAAGCGCCCTGCGCAGACACCGAGATCAAGCAGCTGCTCGCGGACACGATGGAGTGCGTCAAGCAGAACTGCTCGACGATTCCCGGCAGCGATCAGGGCAAGACCACGAGCACCTCCTGTGCGGAGTCCGCCTGCCTGGTGCAGGCCGCGGCCTTGGTGCTCGGCGATCCCGAACGCAAGAAGTGCTACGGATGCGCAGCGTCGATGATGCCCGATGCCAAGATCGCCGACATCTTCGAGCAGTGCACCACCAACCCCCTCGGCGGTCTGGCATTCGACGGGCAGAACAGCCTGGTGCTGCTCTCGAAGCACCCGCTCGAATCGCCCTCGATGAGCGTGCTGCCGGGAACCTGGAACCGTCGGGTGATCCTTCACGCCAAGGCCCAGCTTCCGGAGTCGCAGACGCTCGACGTGTTCTGCAACCACCTCTCCGCGGTCTTCTACGGTGACGCGTATCCGTACACGGGCGAGTACGGTAACGGCGCGATGGACTACAAGGGCTGGGAAGCTGAGCAGCTTCTTCAGATCCAGAAGCTCGCCAAGTTCGTCGCCGACAAGGCCGGCTCCTCCCCGGCTGTCATCCTCGGCGACTTCAACGCGGGCGGCGCCTACAAAGCCAACGCCGTCGAGGCCGACGGCGAGGCGGCCTACGCCGCGCTCCTCGCGCTGTGGAAGGAAGCCGTGCCCGCCTCCTTTGAACCCCTCTGCACCTTCTGCACGAAGGGGGGCAATACGCTCGCCTCCGGCTCCCCCAACTCCTTCATCGATCACATCTTCCTCTCCGGGATCGATCCGAGCTCCGTGCTGTCGGCCATGCGTACCTTCGACCAACTCGTCGTCCCGGTCCCCAACGGGGCCGATGCGGGCGTGTCTGTGGATGGCGGCGCAGCGATGCTGCACCTGTCGGATCACTATGGAATGCGATCGACTTTCGTGATGAAGAACAAGTGATCCGCGCCGCCTCGCTTGCGCACGCTTCGCACCGCCCATCGCCAGCGATACCATTGCCGACATGAAGCCACCGCTCGCCGTTGTGTGCTCCGTCCTCGCCCTGTCCGCCATCGCGGCGTGCTCGTCGGAGGACGGAAGCTCGTGGTCCGTCGCCGCCCAGGATGGCGGCGACGCTGCGGGAAGCGCAGGCGCGCCGTCACCTTCTGACGCCTCCCTCGAAGCGCAGCTCGAAGCCCAGGCCGAGGCGGCCCCCGACGTTGCCGACTCGGATGACACCGCGACCGAGACCGGACCGTCGCCCTGTCCCTCCGGCGTCACTTGCGTCACGACGTTCCCCTTCGGAGATGATCGGGACACCTCGACCGAGCCAGCGGGGAAGCTCGATGCCTATTCCTGCAAGACCACCGTCGACGAGAGCGGGCCCGAGGTCGTCTACAAGGTCGCTGTCCCCCAGGCGGGCTTCCTCAGCGCCGCCGTCGAAGAGGCATCCGGCGTCGATGTCGATGTCCACATCCTCGGCGCGCTCGACGCGTCGGCATGCCTCGACAGGGGCAACTACCACGCCCGCGCCCACGTCGATCCCGGCGAGTACTACGTGGTGATCGACACCTTCGTGGACAACGGTGACCCGCAGTCCGGCGCCTTCCACGTGGACATCGGCTTCCTGCCGTACTCGGTAGGCCCTTGCGACATGCAGGTCGGCGAGATGCCGCGCGTGGGAGACAACGGCGATCACCTGGCGATGCCCGCCACCGGGCCGGTCGTCATGGAGGCTCACCTGGTCACGCAGGACGAGCCGGCGCCGTATCCGGGCTCTTCGACCGACGAGCTCTCGGCGCACTACGAGCTGTCGCAGGCGCGGACCGGCCTGGTGATGCACCGCACCGAGGTCTGGGCGCCGCTCGAGGGGGGCAGCTTCTACGGATGCGGCATTGGGAGCCCCGACGACTTTCCGGTCGAGCACGAGGCCTGGTACGTGAACATGTACTGGACGTCTTCGGCTCGTCCCGCCAAGGGCACTCGGATGATCATGAAGGATCCGAACAGCCAGCATGCAGTCGTGGTGGCCGCGGGCTACGAGACCGGCCCGGGCGATCTGAGCAACATCGGCGGGACCGGGGAGGAGACCCACTTCGTGCTTGGAACGGCGCATCACAGCACGCTCACGTTGGGCATCGCCTCCGATCAGGCGTTGCCCTTCGGCCCGCGGCTCTGCCAGTAGCCGACAGCGCAGCGCATCGTGCCGCAGGTCGGACTGGCGCACGGCGGCGCCACGTCGCCTTGCATCGCGTGTATGATTCGCCGCCATGAAGATCCTCTACGGTGTGGTGGGCGAGGGGATGGGGCACGCCATGCGGTCGCGCGTGGTGATCGAGTACCTGCTCTCCCAGGGACACGACCTCGAGGTCATGGCGTCGAGCCGCGCTTGTGACTTCCTCACCAGGCGCTTCGGCGCCGAGGACGTGAATCGCATCCACGGCCTGCACATGATCTACGAGGAGAACCGTGTCCGGCGCGGGAAGACCTTGTGGTCCAACGTCCTCGCCGGGCTCTCCGGCATCCCCCAGAACATCGACGCCTACTTCAACCTGATCGGCGAGTTCAAGCCGGACGTCGTCGTCAGCGACTTCGAATCGTGGACGTACCTGTTCGGCAAGACCCACGGGCTGCCCGTGATCTCCATCGACAACATGCAGATCATCAACCGCTGCGAGCACCCCGACGAGATCATCGGCGCCGACCAAGCCGACTTCCAGATCAGCAAGGCCTTCGTCAAGAGCAAGCTGCCGTTCTGCAAGCACTACGTCGTCACGACCTTCTTCCGTCCCCCGATCCGCAAGCCCGACACGACCCTGTGCGCCCCCATCCTCCGCCCCGAGATCCTCGAGGCCAAGTCCTCGCGCGGCGACCACCTGCTCGTCTACCAGACCGGCGAAGGCTACGGAACGCTCGCCGATACGTTGAGCCGCACGGGCATGGAGTGCCGCATCTACGGCATGCGCCGATCCATCACCGAGGAGCAGGTCGAGGGCGCCCTCCGCTACCGACCCTTCCACGAGAAGACCTTCATAGACGATCTCGCCTCGGCGCGTGCGGTCATCGCCGGAGGGGGCTTCACCCTCATGGGCGAGGCCGTCTACCTGCACAAACCCATGCTCGGCGTCCCGGTCCGGCACCAGTTCGAGCAGGTCATGAACGTGCGGTACCTCCAGTACCTCGGCTTCGGACGCGCGGCCGCTTCCCTCGAGGAGCCAGCCGTGATTCTCGACTTCCTTCGGGACGTCCCGCGGTTCGAGGAGAAGCTCGCCGCCTATCACCAGGACGGCAATCAGGAGCTGTTCGGCACGATCGACACGCTGCTGGATCGTGCCGCGGCCGGCGTGCTCTGAGGCGCACGCTCCTCCGCCTTGCCCGCGCGCAGTTGCTTGGGGTCACCATTCTCCAGCACGATCCACCGCTGCCGCTTGTCCCGATCGCGGCGCAAAGCCTCGTCGGAAGCTCATGACCTCCACGTCCGTGTCTTGCCCGACCATGCGCACCATGCTGAAGCAGCGCGTGTCGGCGATGGCAATCGGGCCGCTCGGGCGATGCATCCTTTCGATCGGATTGGCGATAGGCATCTTCCTCGTTTCCAAAGCAGCCTTGGGAGTCTGCTTTCCCCCGACTGCAACGACTTCAATCCATGCACCGACGACGCCTGTGTCTCGGGGGCGTGCACGCACTCGAGCAAGGCAAATGGAACAGCGTGCGATGACGGCAACCTCTGCTCCGGGTCGTCGTCATGCTCGCGTGGAAGCTGCGTGGGCACCAATTGGAAGGTCTGTGCTCCCTCCGACTCGTGCCGCGCTTCGACCTGCGTCTCGTCGACAGGGGACTGCCTCGAGACCTACAAGGGCTACGGCCAGCCCTGCAACGACGGCAGCGCCTGCACGCAGACGGATACCTGCGGCGCAGGGGAAGCGTGCATCGGAAGCAACCCGGTGGTGTGCACAGCTCTGGACCAGTGCCACGCGTGTAACACCGGTACCGGAGTGTGCTCGAACCCGAACCCTCGCCGGCGTATCGTGGACTGCGGACAAGTTCCTGCGCGCGGACAGTGAGACCGCGAGCGGGGGCTGGCCGGTGACGGTGACGGAGTTCGATCCGGATGGGAAGCTCAGGAGTAGCCCGTCTTCCAACGGCGTGGAGTTGACCCTTGCCCTCTCAGGCTGATCGTCGTGGGCACCCGCCGCGGACGCCGGTGGGCGTGCGGCTGCGGTGTTCGCCGACGGGCTCATCTCGCGGCCGGGCGCGTAGTGCAGTAGGGTGTCGGCGATGTGGCTCGAAGGTGAGTTGCTTGAGAAGCTCCGGAAGATCGAGGCGCTGCACGCTGGCACGACCGTGGCCGGCGAGCGCGAGGCCGCCCGGCTTGCGGCGGAGCGAATCCGTGCGCGGCTGGCCGAAGTGCGGGGACACGAGAAGGACGTTGAGTTCCGCTACTCGTTGCCGGACCCATGGAAGCGCATGCTGTTCCTCGCGCTGTGCCGCCGCTACGGGCTCAAGCCGTATCGCGAGCATGGCCAGCGCTACAGCTCCGTGATGCTCCGGGCCCCGAAGACCTTCCAGGAGGGGACCTTGTGGCCGGAGTTCCTGGCGCTGTCGAAGGAACTGCACGCGCATCTTCAGGAGCTGACCGAGCGCGTCATCCGCGAGGCGATCGATCAGGACGTGAGCGAGGCCGGCGAGATGAGCGGCAAGCTGCTCAGCGCGTCGGGTTCGGAGTGACGGGCTGACGATCACGCCGGTGCGCTGAGCAGGTGCGAGTCGGGAGTCGCGGGCAGTGAAGCGGGATCTCCGGCATACAAATCCGGATGCGCGACGAGGATTCGGTCGGGCAGCAGGTCGCGCAGCTTCGCGGCGGGCCAGCCGTGGACGATGAGCTTGGTAACCAGGCGCAGGTAGGCGCGCGGGTTGACGTCATGCGCCATGCACGTAGCGATGATCGAGAGGATCGCGGCGGTTCTCTCGCCGCCGACGTCGAGCCAGGTGAAGAGCCAGTTCTCGCGACCCAGCACGAGCCTTCGCAACTCTCGCTCACGCCGGCTGTTCGTTGGCTCGATATTGCCGTCGTGAAGGAAGAGCAGGAGCCTCTTCCACTTCCGATGCAGGTAGCGGCCGCGTCGGCGTTTCCCCTGCGTCGGCCGTCTCTGCAGTCCCGGCGCGCTTCGTCACGGCGGTCTTGCGAGTTCGCTTCCGCGGCGCCACAGGCTCTCCAGCCTCAGCAGCCACCCCCATTGCCGGCTCGAGCACGCGACCGGTCACGCCCGCTGTGTCTGCCTCGATCTCCGCGACCCCGGTCTTGCTTCGTCTCGCCATGACGGGACAACCGTAGATCGCGGAGGAATCCCCGCAAGAACGTAGTCCACGGACCGGCTGTCCGTGCGACACCCGTCCGGCGCCCCTCCTGCAACGCGCGGACCTCGCCTACTGCGACGCTTCCCTCTCCCCGTTGCGGGGAGAGGAAGTGCGGGATCAGATGGTTCGGGTGACGAAGCGCCTCGGGGATTGGCGCTGCGGGGGAGAGACTACTTGTCGTTCGCGGAGCAGACGACCCAACCCGTGTAGTACACCGTGTTGTTGGCGTCGTTCCATCCACCCTGAATGCCGCAGCCGTCGTTCCACTTGTAGATGCGGTACGCCGTGTTGTTGTCGCCGTTCGGCTCGTAGCCGCCGCAGCTCACGTCGTAGTTCGAGTTGTCGGTCATCCAGAAGGAGCACTCCACACCCTTGCACAGCGCCCGCCAGTTGTTGATGCCCGTGGCCCCGTTGTTCTTGGGGAAGATGTTGTACAGGTTGGGCACGACGCCGTTGTTCCACAGGTACAGGGATGCGGCGTGAGCCTTGGTGCGCGGAACCACGACCTCGAGCCCGTACTGCGCGCAGAGAGATGCGTACGCATTCTGGTCGGTTCCAAGGTACGTGCTCGTGAGCCGGACCATCGTGTAGCCGCCGCCGTCGGTCTCCATGTCGCAGTGGACCAGGAGCCACGGATTCGGGCCCGAGCCGTCGGTGTCGATCACATACGGCCCGCTCGCCGCCGCCGGGTTGTACGCCTTGATCTCTTTGCAGCTCGTGTACGTGCAGTTGTCGTTGGCGGTGCCGTCGCAGTCCTGGTCGATGAGGTCCGCGCAGACCTCGGCTGCCGGGACCACCTCACCTGCGCACGCGCCCCAGCCTGTGCCGAGTGAGTTGCAGGTCTGGGTTCCGCCGTGGCAAGGCCCGACTCCCTCGGTCCCCGCCGCTCCACCGTAGCAGTCCTGCGTGGCTCCGGGCGTGCAAGTGCAGCCCGCACCGCTCTCGTTCACCTGCCCGTCGCAGTCGTCGTCGCCCGGCGTGTTGCACGTCTCGGTCGCCGGAACCACCTCGCCGACGCATCCCACGATCCATGCCGTTCCCTGCGCGTTGCAGGTCTTCACGCCGTCCTTGCAGAGACCGATCCCCGAGGTATTGACCGGGCCGCTATAGCAAGGCGCCGTCGCGTTCGGCAGGCATACGCAACCGGCGCCGCCTTCGTTCACCTGCCCGTCGCAGTCGTCGTCCACTGTCGTGTTGCACGTCTCGGCGACCGGAACCACCTCACCGGTGCACGCACCCCACGCAGTCCCCTGCGCGTTGCACGTCCGCGTTCCCGCGTGACAGGCTCCCTTGTTCACCGTCCCGGCAGGGCCCGTGTAGCAGGCTTCCGTGGCGTTCGGCAGGCACACGCAGCCCACGCCGCTCTCGTTCACCTGCCCGTCGCAGTCGTCGTCCACCGTCGTGCTGCAGGTCTCCGGCACCGGAACGACCTCGCCCTCGCAGGCGCCGTAGCCCGTTCCCGTCGCCAGGCACGTCTGCGTGCCGCCGTGACACGGCCCCACGTCCTTCGTGCCTGCTCCGCCCGTGTAGCAGGGTGTCGTCGAGCCCGGTGCGCACGTGCAGGCAGTCCCACTCTCGTTTGCCTGCCCGTCGCAGTCGTCGTCTACCGGCGTCTCGCAGGTCTCCGTGGTCGGGTGAATCTCACCCGTGCACGGTCCGTATGCGGTGCCCAGCGTGTTGCAGACCTTGTTGCCGTTCTTGCACGCACCGACGTTCTCGGTTCCGACGGGGCCCGTGTAGCAGGTCACCGAGGAGTTCGGCAGGCAGGCACAATCGGCGCCGCTCTCGTTCACCAGCCCGTCGCAGTCCTCGTCCAGCCCTGTCGCGTCGCAGGTCTCGGCCACCGGTGTGATCTCACCCTCGCACGGGGCCCAGCCCTGGCCGTTGGCGTAGCATTTCTGGATTCCCGCCACGCAGGTCCCAACGCCGTTGGTCGCGGGTGGCCCCGAGTAGCACTGCTGGGTCGCATTCGGCGTGCACGCGCATCCCTCGCCGTCTTCGTTCGTCTGGCCGTCGCAGTCGTCGTCGCCGTCCGTGAGGCACGTCTCTGTCGCAGGCAGCACCTCACCCACGCAGTCGCTGTAGGTCTTGCCGTCGCTCTGGCAGATCTTCTCTCCCGCAACGCACAGGCCCTTGCCTGCCGTTCCTCCCGGCCCGCTGTAGCAGGCGGTCTTCGTCCCCGGAACGCACAGGCACTGATCGCCTTCTTCGTTGGCCTTGCCGTCGCAGTCCTCGTCTTCGGGCGTGGCGCACGTCTCGGTCCCGGGTGTCACCTCGCCAACGCACTGTCCGAATCCGGTTCCAGCGGCGTTGCACGTCTGCAGGCCAGCCTTGCAGATGCCGACGTTCTTGGTGGACGCAAGGCCCGAGTAGCAGGACTGCGTGGCGCCCGGCACGCACGCGCACCCTTCGCCCTCTTCGTTCGCCTGTCCGTCGCAGTCGTCATCGCCCAACGTGAGGCACGTCTCGGTCGTGGGCACGACCTGGCCCGTGCAGTCTCCCCAGGCCGAGCCGTCGGTCAGACAGGTCTTCACGCCGGCCGTGCACATGCCCTTGCCAAGCGTCCCATCCGGGCCCGTGTAGCAGGCCTCGGTCGCTTCAGGAGTGCAGAAGGTCGCGCTTCCGCCCGTGCCCGCAGTCCCGCCTCCTCCGGCGGTGCCTGCGGCCCCTGCGGCGCCCGCCTCACCGGCCGCGCCTGCCGCGCCAGCTTCCCCTGCTGCACCGGCCTCACCGGCCATGCCCGCTGCGCCAGCTTCGCCTGCGGTGCCCGCAGCACCGGCGTCCCCCGCCGCGCCCGCTGCACCAGCTTCGCCTGCGGTGCCCGCAGCACCGGCATCCCCCGCTGCGCCAGCTTCACCCGCTGTGCCGGCCGTTCCCGCGGCGCCGGCCTGACCGGAGCTGCCTGCGGCACCGCCGGTCCCTGCGCTGCCACCCTTGCCAGCCCCGCCACCTTGTCCTGCAGCACCGGCCGCACCGCCTGTGCCCGCAGAGCCGCCCTTGCCCGCTGTACCCGCAGATCCACCTTTGCCGGCTGATCCGCCCTTGCCCGCCGAGCCTCCCGTCTCCGCACCGGCCGAACCGCCAGTGTCGTCGGTTCCTTCTCCTCCGTCCTCGCAGCCAATGCCAAAGCAGCCGGCCATGAGACCGACGGCTACCCACACCACCATTGTCTGGACGTTTCTCATGCGCGCCATAAGAACGCATGCCGATGCGTCCGTCAATCTATACAGCCTCACCACCCTCATGCCGATTCGGAGCCCGCAGTCGAGGGGGGAGTCGCTCCGGGGAAGGTATCCCAATTCCAGGTCATTTCCCCTGCGAACGCCAGATGACTGGGCCTGTGTCGATGGTGTGCTCCAGTGGGTGGGCGCCTGCGTCGCTGCGTGCGCCTACACGACACCCCACGTGGAGGCGAGACCAACGACAGACCGCGCGCGGCGCATCGGAGAAGTGCATTGACGCCCTCCGACTCGACGGTCCACCCTTCCGCCATGAAGCCGTTCCTCCCAATCGTCTGCGCGTCCGCCATGCTCCTGCTCCTCGGTTGCAGCTCGGAAGAGGAACCTTCCGGGTCCGCCGGCGCGGCAGGTTCGTCGGGCGCGGCAGGTTCGTCGGGCGCGGCAGGTTCGTCGGGCGCGGCAGGTTCGTCGGGCGCGGCAGGTGAAGCTGGCGTGGCGGGCGCGGCAGGAGCAGCGGGACTCGGAGGCTCGTCCGGTGACGCCGGCGCCGACGCGTCCCTCCCCGAGGACGCATCGGACGACACCGCATCCACCAGCGATGCAGCGACAAAGGTTGTCGCAACGATCGAAACGTCCAAGGGCTCGATCGTCCTGGAGCTCGACCCGTTGGCCGCGCCGATCACGGTTGCGAACTTCCGCAAGTACGCCGACGACGCGTTCTACGACGGGCTCATTTTCCATCGTGTGATCAAGGACTTCATGATCCAGGGCGGCGGGCTCGATCCGGACATGAAGACGAAGTCGGCGACCTACCCGCCGATCGTGAACGAGGCCAAGACGAGCGGGCTTTCGAACCTGCGCGGCACCATCGCGATGGCCCGCACTTCGGCGCCGAACTCGGCGACGACCCAGTTCTTCATCAACACCGAGGACAACACCTTCCTCGATCCGGGGGATGCGAGTCCAGACGGCTACGCGGTCTTCGGCAAGGTCGTTCAGGGCATGGACGTCGTGGACAGCGTGGAGGCCGTAGAGACCACGACCGTCGGCATGTACAAGGACGTCCCGGTGGAGGACATCCTCATCGCGTCGGTGAAGGTCGAGGACAAGTAGAGCGCGGTGGGGCTACAGCATGATGTTGGCGGGCAGCCCCAGGGCGAGCCACGCCGCGTTGCCGATCAGGTAGACGACGAGCTGGATCGTCCCGACATGGGTCAGCAGAATGCAGTCGCGCGGCGTCAGCCCTCGTCGCAATCGCGGGCGATAGAAGGCGAGCTGCGCGACAGGCGCCGCGATCATCAGCGCTTCGCGCACGCCGATCACTCCACCGATGAACCCCGCCGCGAGGACCGTCGTGCTCGCCGCGAGCAGCGCGTCGATGATCCACCGCGCCCCGCGTGCCCCATGGACCACCGGGTAGGTCGGGATCCCTTCGGCGCGATCCCCGTCGAGATCCCGGAAGTCGTAGAGGATCTCGTAGCTGAGCTCGAAGCACACGAAGAAGGCAGCGAGCAGAGCGATGGCGTGCCAGCCCATGGTGCGAGGGGCGGCGAGGAGCGGATAGACGAACCCGGTGAAGACGAACAGCACCGCGGACATGAAGTTCTTGAGGAAGTAGATCTCCTTGAACCGCGACAGGCCCCGAGGCGTGGGCACGACCCGGTAGTTGTAGCCGAGGCCGATGAGCTGGACGGCGAGACGCGCGGGGAGCACCGCAGGCCACAACCAGGCGGTCACCGCGGTCGACACCACGATGGCGGCGAGCGCGACGGCCTGGAAGCCGCGACGGGCGCGCGCCACCCGCTCGGTCCCGGGGATGCCGTTGCGCAAGTCCTCCGCGAGATCCGTGATGCGGTTGAGCAGGTTGATGACGAACCAGTCGGCGCCGCCGACCAACGCGAGCACTATCAGGTAGCGTCCCGTCATCAACCAGCCAAACGTCACGGTCGCCGCCATCGCGATGAGCACGATGTGGAACCGGGCGACCGACACCGAGTCCCGCAGGAGGGCGGCGAACGAGTCTGCTGTTCGAGGGCCTGACGACGGCCCTGCCGTTGCGCCGGAACCGGTCGTCATCGATTCGCCTCGTGGTCGTGGAAGCCGCACATGCGCCGCATCGTAGGGCGAGACGCCCGCCCAGCCACCGAGCCGACGTCTCGCGGTTGTGAGGAATACCGGCGAGCGGGAAGGAGCCTGCTCAGGGCGTCGTCATCCAGATGCGAGCGGTCTCGTACGTGTAGGTCTCGGGATACCACGAGGCAGGGACCGTGCCGCCCAGGCCGAGTTGGGCAGCAGGGGACTGCAGGTAGTCCCTCAGCGCCTGCTGGTACGGCACCGGCAAGATCGTGTTCGGGTTCTTGCGCAGCGGGTACCCGTCGCCTCCGGTCGCCATGAAGTTGATCGTGATGACGTCGATCTTCGCAGGCGCCGTCTGGCTGAACTGCCCGTTCTGGTAGATCACTCCGCCCGAGGTCCCCGTCCACCAATCGTACAGGCCGATCTCCGTGATCCGCGTGCCCGGAGTCGTCTCGTTGCCGTCGGCATCTCCCACGCGCGCAGTCCCCGCGGGATTGACCGTGATCCACATCCCGGAGATCTGGGGGAACTGCCCGGCTGCGGTCGGCAGCTTCGAGACCCCGAGCTCCAACGCCTGCTTGAGAATCTGCGGCGTCACGTCGTGCACGACAGCCACGAAGTTGGAGAACGGAAGGATGCTGAACGTGTCGTACTCGGTGAGCGGCCCCACCGGGATCACGCTATCATTCCGGATCCCGCCGCCGTTCATGATCACCACGCGCGGCACCGTGCTCGTCCCGGCTTTCTCCGCCTCGTGGAACATCCCGTCCGCCACGAGATCCCCGAGGTTCGTCTCCTTGGTACGAACGTCGTTCTTGACCCCGTGCAGCGGTACCTCCGTGGTCGCGATCTGGTTCGCCTTCAATGCGTTGATGTGGTTCGATACGGGCGCGACCACGTAGTTCTGGACCTCCGCATCGGGCGCCACCTTGTCCGCGTCGCCAGGGTCCGCCGTCACACGCACCGGACCACTGCTGGAGTCGATCGACGTGATCTTGCCGTCCTTGTCGAAGGTGGCCACCAGCCGTCCGACGTACTTGTAGAGCGCGTTGGTGGTGACGATCGGCGTGTCCACGTTGGTCTTGTCCTTGACCAGCATCGGATAGGGCTTCGCCGGATCCAGGACGTCGCCGGGGAAGAGAGCGGTCGATGCATTCGCGAGCAGGTCGTGGCCGCCGCCGGCGACGACGATGTCGACGCCGTGCAGTTGAGGAACGAGCGCGACATCCTCGACGATGGCTTGCAGGTGGCTCAGCAGGACGATCTTGTTGATCCCCGACGCCTCGAGGGCATCGACCTCGGTCTGAGCCGCCGTGACGAGATCGCTGTTGACCGTGACGGCGCCCATGTTCGAGAGCTCGGGCAGGAGCTTGGTCGTCAACCCGACCAGACCGACCTTCTCGCCGTTGACGTCGAGCACGATGCGCTTGGCGATGCGTCCCGATGTCACCAGGCCCGACAGGTTGGTGTCGGCGCCGAAGTCGAGGTTCGCCGACAGGAACGTCGGCTTCGGAGCATCGGTGAAGCTCTCGATGAAGCTCTTCAGGATCCCGGTGCCGAAGTCGAAGTCGTGATTGCCGAGAGAGATCGCGTCGTAGCCGATCATCTCCATCGCCATCGCGTCGTAGTACGGCGCCCCCTTGTCGAGGCTCGCGTCGAACTCCGGGCCCGGCAGGTAGTTGTCACCGGAGGACACCATCAGCACGCCCGCCTTCACTCCGCCGCCCGGATCGGCCATGCCCGCGGTCTTCAGGTTCTTCGCGACCGCCGCGAAGCGCGCCACACCACCGTAGGTCGGGGTCGACGACCCGTAGTCGACGAGGCGCGACTCCATGTCGTTGCTGTGGAGAAGGGTCAACCGCAGGGGATTCGACGCTGCGGCGCCGCCCGAGCCGGCGGTCCCGCCCGTACCCGCGGAACCACCGGTTCCCGCGGAGCCTGCGCTCCCCGCGGAACCACCGGTTCCTGCCGAGCCTGCGCTCCCCGCGGAACCACCGGTTCCTGCCGAGCCTGCGCTCCCCGCGG
>CAYMUE010000020.1:53391-58813 GCA_964393505.1 uncultured Polyangiaceae bacterium | reverse complement strand
AGTGCGCCAGGTTGGTCTCCGCGTAGGCGATCCCCGCGAGCAGGTACGCCGTGTGATCGATCCCGCGTGTGGCTGCGGCGTCCCGGATCTGTGCGTAGCGCGCCATGCGCTCGGCCTGCGTCAGCTCCGCCTCGACCGCGTGGAGCGGCTCGCCACCGGGCCACGTGCCGTCGGAGCCGCACGCCGAGACCGCCACCACGGTGGCGCCGAGCGCGATGCGCAAGCACCAGGACAAGCCCCAGGGCCTCCGTGTGGACTCCGTCGAAGCGGCTCGCGAGTGGACCATGGATCCCTCCTTGGAACGCGGCGCGAGACGAGCTGGTGAGGCCGCGCGGGATCCAGTGTACCGGACTGCCGAGACGCGACAACGCGCGGAAGCGACGGTCATGCTGGTCGCGTCGGAGCGGATGTGTTCGGTGAGGGTGCGCGTCGAGCCTCGTTCGGACTCAGTCCGCGCCCCTGCCGGCCATCGCTTCGATGCGGTCGCACAGCGCGTGGACGTGGCGCTCCTCGGTGTAGGGATTCATGACCGACAGGCGCAGGTAGCTCAGGCCGTGGATGGTGGCGCGGGTGATGTAGCAGTCGCCCTCGAGCACGAGCCGCTGACGGATGCGGTCCTGCATCGCGGAGTCGTCGCCGTAGCGGAAGCACAGGATGTTGGAGTCGGGCGGGCACAGGCACGAGAAGCCGGGGCGGCTCTCGATGAGGCGGTGGAACGCGCGGGTCCGGTCGTAGAGGGTCTCGACCAGCGAGGCCAACCCCTTCTCTCCCACGATCGCCAGGTTGAAGAACAGCTTGAGCGAGAGCATCGACTTGGTGCACTCGAGGGTGTTGACCGAGATGTCCTCGCCGGGCTTCTCGAACGAGTTGAAGATGTACGTCGCCTGCTGCGAGAAGGTCCCGAGCATCCGCGAGCGGCGACGGAACAGCGCCATGCCGCACAGCGCCGAGGTCGCCAGCATCTTGTGCGTGTCCCACGTCATCGAGTCGGCATGCTCGATCCCGTCGAGCAGGCTCCGGTACTTGTCGCTGATCGCCACCGAGCCGCCGTGAGCACCGTCCACGTGCAGCCACACCCCCCGATCCTTGCAGAACCGGCCGATCGCACGCAGATCGTCGTAGGTCCCCGTCGCGGTTCCGCACGCGTTGGCCACTACCGCGAGCACCCGCTTGCCCCGTCGCACCGCGCCGTCATAGACCCGCGCAAGCTCGTCGGGCTGCACGCGATACTCCCGATCCACCGGGATGGTGATGGCCCCCGCCGTGCCGAGCCCCATGATCGCGGCGGCGCGGCTGTTGGAGTAGTGGCTCGATTCCGGCACCAGGATCGCGCAGTTCGGCGGCACGCCGTTCTCCCACGCATCGGGGAGGGCGGCCGCGCGGGCGCCCAGCAGGCACGTGAGGTTCGACATGCTGCCGCCATGGGTCATCACCCCGCTGCCCTCGGCCTGCCACCCGATCTTGGACAGCGCCCAGCCGATCAGCTTGCGCTCGATCGCCGACGCTGCGGGGCCCATCTCGTAGACGGGCATGCTGTTGTTGGTGGCGCCGTTGATGAGATCAGCGACCGCGGCACCGGCCATCGGGACCGCGACCTGGTGGCCGATGTACGACGGGTGGTGCAAGCGGTTGGAGTTGCGCAGCAGCGTCGCGACGAGCTCACCGATGTCGGCGCCGCCGTGGGCGATCGTCTTGTCGAAGTCGAGCTGACGCGCGATCTCGTCGATGCTCTCCTGCACGAGGACTTTGCCGCGGCCGTTGAGCGAGTCGCGCATGTGGTTGACGAGCTGCGTGCACGCGGTGTGGACGCTCTGCTCGAGGACGTCGGGGTCGTAGCCGGGGTCGAAGGGTGAGCCGAGGCCCCGCCTGGCGATCGCCTCGGGCAGGGGAGAGGTTGTGGAGGGCGACGCGGGGCGAAGGTCGCCGAGCGTCTTGACGCAGGTCTGCATGATGGGCCTCCAAGGCGCGGAGTCGGCCGCCGTCGGGCCCGGTCTCGAACCTGGGCCGGCGCGGTCGGGCGCATTATTCCCCTCCGCAGCCGATAGGCAAGGAGTCGATGCGCCCGGCGTGTGTCGATCGAGCCGCCTCCTCGCGCGATTCACGAACCCTCCTTCCGGTCACCCTTCGCGCGGGTGTGGACCTTTCGCTCCACACGCTGTTCCCGGCCTTCCATGGCGCTATGATCCCCCCCGGGATGATCAGCCGGCGCCTTGTGGTCAAACGCCTCGCGTCCGGGCTCGGCATGGGTTGGCTCGGATACGAGGGCGTGGGGGAGTTCGTGCTCGGTCGCAAGGACCGCGAGCTCGCGATGGGTTTCCACAACGACGCGCCGTCGCAGCCCGACGCTTTCAGCCGTCCCGCAGCGTACGCGGAGCCCGCGGGGCGCCTCGTGCGGTGCACGCTGTGTCCGCACGCATGCACGCTTGGCGAAGGCGATCGCGGGCTCTGCCGCGTGCGTGCCGTGAAGGGGGGGCGGTTGCTGACGCTCGGTTACGGCAACCTGTGCTCGATGGCGATGGATCCGATCGAGAAGAAGCCGCTGTACCACTTCCTGCCGCGCACGCCGATCCTGTCGGTGGCCATGGGCGGCTGCAACCTGCGCTGCCTCAACTGCCAGAACTGGGAGATCTCGCAGGCGCGCCCCGAGGACGTGAAGCGGCTGGAGGCGTTGCCCGAGCGGCTCGTGCAGGTCGCGCTGCAGCGCGGAGCGCCGTCCGTCGCGTTCACCTACACCGAGCCGCTCGTGACCTTCGAGTACGTGCGCGATGCTTCGCAAGAGGCGCGACGCAAGGGGTTGCGAACGGTTCTGGTGACCGCGGGGTTCGTGCAGGAGAAGCCGCTGCGCGAGCTGTGCCGATCGATCGACGCCGTCACGCTCGACGTCAAGGCGTTCCGCGATTCGTTCTATCGCGAGGTGTCATCGGCACGGCTGGCACCGGTGCTGCGCACGCTCGAGGTGCTGCGCGAGGAAGGTGTCTGGATCGAGGTGAGCTTCCTGATGGTGCCCACGCTCTCGGATGAGCCCTCGGAGGTGGGAGCGTTCGCGGAATGGGTGGTGAAGACACTGGGAGCGGAGACGCCGTTGCACATCCTGCGCTTCCACCCGGCGCATCGCCTCACGCACTTGCCGCCCACGCCGCTGCACGCGCTGCAGGGAGCCCGCCAGGCCGCGACAGGGGCGGGGCTTCGGCACGTGTACGTGGGCAACGCGCCGGGGTCGGACGGCGGCAGGACGAGGTGCGCAGGGTGCGGACGGGCGCTGGTGGAGCGCGAGGGCTTCCGCGTGGTTGCCGACGAGCTGCGGGACGGTGCGTGTCCTGCTTGCGGCCGGAAGCTCTCCGGGGTGTTCTCCTGAGCGCATGGATCGGGTGCAGCTCCAGGTGGTGGTGGCGGTCGTGCTCCTCGCAGCGGTCGGTCCATCGTGCAAGCGCGAGCGTGCGGGCGGGGGAGGTGACCTCGCGGCGGATTCCGGTTACGTTTCCCCCGTGGCTGCGGACTTCCAAGTGGGGCCGGAGGAGAAGACCGCTCTCCTTCGATTGGCGCGCAACTCGGTCGAGACGTTCGTGAGGACGGGTACGAATCCGCCTGTTCCCGAGGAGCTGGGGAAGCGGTGGCCGCACCTGAACGCGCCTCGCGCGTGCTTCGTCACCTTGCGGGTGCACGGAGAGCTGCGCGGGTGCATCGGGAGCCTGGAGCCGCGGCGCCCGCTGCTCGAGGACATCCGCTCCAACGCGGTCTCCGCTGCCGTGCACGACACGCGTTTTCGCCCGGTGAGCGCAGGGGAGCTCGGGGAGATCGACTACGAGATCTCGATCCTCGACGTCCCGCGGCCGCTTCAAGGGGTTCCGGTCAGCGAGCTGCCCGCGTGGCTCGGCCAGCACAAGCCGGGGTTGATCATCGAGTATCGCGGGAGACGCTCCACGTTCTTGCCGTCGGTGTGGGAGGATCTGCCGGAGCCGTTGGCCTTCCTCGAGCACCTGTGTCGGAAGCAGGGATCGCCCGCGGACTGCTGGCGGGATCCTTCGACGCGGATGAGCGTGTACGGGTCGATCAAGATCGCGGAGAAGGAACGCGGTTGAAGCGTGCGGCGAGGGCCGCGTGATGGTCAGCAGTCGCCGCAGTCGAGCGAACAGGAGACGCAGTCCTCCGGCGCAGTGCAAGCACCGTCCCCGCACGCGCTTGCTCTTCGCGCAGCGCGAACGTGCGAGCGGGGCGAGTGGGATCCGAGCGCGTTGCGGGCGAGCAGAGGCTGCAGCGACGAGACGCCACGGAAGTGGGAAGGGAATCGCATCGCGAACGAGTGGGGGCAGATCACGCAAGGCGATGACGCAGGGGAGCGTGAGACGGGGCGAGCGGTCGCGGTGGGCGAGGATCGGGAGAGGTGCCGCGATCATCGATGAATCAAGAGCCGTGCGCGTTGTGCCTCGCGTATGACCTTGGAAACATGGCGTGCGCAGACAGCACTTCGGGCTGCGTGAGCGAGGGTCTTGGAATGCAGCGCAATGCAGGTGTGCCGCCACGCGCGTTCGAAGTTCGCAGGACGAATGAGGTCAGCACCGCGTTGTACACTTGATCTGAAGTGCGAAGGGAGTGTGCCGCTCGCGATGAGCTTTGCATGCAGTGCGAGAGGGGAGTTGGCGGGTGGAGTACGACGCGAGCTACATGATTCGCAGGACGTACGAGTGTGCCGTTGGCGCGAGGAGATGGATGCATCGGTGAGAGCAGTGCGACAGGGTGCAGGGGTGGGAATGGATGCAGGGAATGGATGGGTTCGGAGTGTGCCGCAGGGAAGGCGTCGAACAAAACGAAAGCGGCGCGCTGTTACGCGCGCCGCTCCCCGGTCCATCCCGTGCTGAACGCGTGAGCATCACGCGAGGAGCGCGGGAAAACCAACCCGAATCACGCCACGGCGGCCTTGATCGCCTTGACGGGGCGGGCCTTGACGGCCTTGCTCGCCGGCTTGGCAGCGAACATCATGGGCTGCTTGGTGAAGGGGTTGATGCCCTGGCGCGCGGGGCGGGCGGGCTTCTTGACGACAACGAACTTGGCGAAGCCGGGGAGCACGAACTGTCCGGTCTTCTTGAGCTCCTTGTGGCCGATCTCGGTCAGCGCCTCGAGGGTCAGCTTGACCTGCTTGCGGGACGCGCCCTCACCGAGGGACTCGGTGATGAGCTGAATCAGGCCGCTCTTGGTGAGGTTCTTCTTCGGTGCAGTCTTCGCCTTGGCCATGTGACTTTCTCCTTGAAAGGACCGTGTACCCGCACGGTCCACCTAGGCATCAAGCTAGAACACAGGTCTTTTCTCTGATCAAGGGTCCAGGTGTCTTTTTTTCAGCTGCCAAGGACGATTTTGCCGGGTGTCGGCTGGGGAGGGGTGGCGATTTGACGCAGGGCTGACCCAGAGTCGCCCGGTGTGGCACAAC